>NZ_JBEPFL010000010.1:0-227383 GCF_040301925.1 Streptomyces sp. NPDC000075 | reverse complement strand
CGGCCCCGGCCGCGGCCCAACTCGCCCGCGCCGCCGCCGGCCCCCGCCCCCCCCCGCCCCCCCCCCCCGGGGCGGGGGGCCGCCGCGCCCGCGCCCCCCCCCCCGCACGCCCCGTGACAGGAAGTGAACGAGTTGGCCGCTGTATCCACCCCCCGGGACGAGACCTCCGCGCACGCGGGGCTGCTGCGGTCCCTGGACACCACGGGCGCCGACGACGCGCCCCTCGTGGGCCGCAAGGCCGCCCAGCTGGGGGCGCTGCGCCGGGACGGCTTCCCCGTGCCGCCCGGCGTGGTGCTCACCGTCGGCGCCTTCGAGGAGGTGCTGGGCGAGCTGCGCCGCACCGGGCGCGCCGGCGCCGAGGTCCCGGCAGCCGGACTGCCGCTGTCGGAGGAGGTGCTGCGCGCCGTCGGGGAGATCGCGGCCCGCTTCCCGGACACCGCGCTGGCGGTGCGTTCGTCCGGCGTGGCCGAGGACGCGCCGGACCGCTCGTACGCCGGGCAGTACGCGACCGTCCTCGACGTGCGGGGCCCCGAGGCCCTGACGGCGGCGGTGCGCACCTGCCTGGCCTCCGCCTTCTCCCGGCATCTGAAGGCCTATCAGGACCCGGCCGAGCCGTGGCCGGCGCTGGCGGTGCTGGTGCAGCCGATGGTGGCGGCCGAGGCCGCCGGGGTCGCCTTCAGCGTGAACCCGGTCGACGGCTCCCGCGACGAGACGCTGGTCAACGCCGTGCGCGGGCTGGGCGAGCGGCTGGTGTCCGGGCAGGCCGCCCCCGACGAGTGGTCGGTGCGCGCCGGAGCGGAGCCCCGGCGCACCGCAGGGGCGGAGGACGCCCTGGGCGCGGCGGAGATCGGCCGCGTCGCGGAGCTGACCCGCCGGGTCGCCGACCGGGCCGGCTGCCCGCAGGACATCGAGTGGGCCTGGGCCGGGGGCGAGCCCGTGCTGCTCCAGGCGCGGCCCGTCACCGCGCTGCCGCCGCAGGCGCGGGAGGTACCCGTCCTCTTCGAGGTGCCGCCGGGGCGCTGGCTGCGCGGCGGCTACACCCTCAAGCCCCTGACGCCCATGAACGTGAGCACGCTGATCCGGGCGGTGAACGCGGGCAGCGAGGGCCTGTTCCGGTACGCGTTCGCCGAGGGCATCGACGTGCGCAGCCTGGGCGGCTGGTCGTACCTGCGCATCGTGCCGCTGCCGGACGCGGCCGCCGTGCGCCGTCGTGCCGAGCGCGTGGTGGCGGCCGTACGCGCCGACGAGCCCCACGGGCTGGTCGAGCGGTGGCACACGCGGTGGCAGCCGGAGCTGGCGCGGCGCACCGCGCGGGCGGGGGACGCCGACCTGGGCGCCCTGACGGACGGGGCGCTGCTGGAGGAGCTGGACGAGCGGATCGCGCTGGCCGACCGCGCCCAGCACCTGCACTTCCTCGTCGGCGGGGCCTCCAGCCTCGTGTGGGGGGAGCTCGGCGTCGTCTGCCGCGACCTGCTGGGGTGGGGGGCCGAGGAGGTGCTGCCCCTGCTCACCGGGCTGCCGGGCAAGGCCTCCGAACCGGCGCTCGCGCTCGCCGGGCTGGCCGCTCTGGCCCGCGAGCGGCCGGTGGTGCGCGAGGTGCTGGCGAACCCGGACGAGGGCTGCGTCGAGCGGCTCGAAGCGGCCGAGCCGGAGTTCGCCGCCGCCTTCCACCGGTATCTGACCGAGTACGGCCAGCGCTGCCTGGGCGCGGACGTGGCGGAACCGTCCCTGCGGGAGCAGCCGCTGACGGTGCTGCGGCTGATCGCGGGCCAGCTCGTGGCGGGCAGCGATCCGCAGGAGGCCATGCGCCGGACGGTCGGGGAGCGCGAGGCCGCGGCGCGGCGTGCGCGCCGGGAGCTGGCGGCGGCGGGCGCCGGGGGCGTGGAGCGGTTCGAGCGGGCGCTGGTCCGGGCGGAGCGGGCGTTCCCGCTGCGCGACGACACGGGCTTCTACGCGCACGTGTGCTGGGGCCAGGTCCGTTACGCGCTGCGGGAGCTGGCGGCGCGGCTGGTGCGGCGCGGCCTCATGGACCGGGTGGAGGAGGTGTTCCTGCTGTCCGTGGACGAGGCACGCCGCGCCCTCGCCGACGGCGGCGATCCGCGCGCGCTGGTGGCCCGGCGCGCCGGCGAGCAGAACTGGGCGGCGGCCCGGATGGGCCCGCTCACCTACGGCGCGCCCGAGGCGTCGGTGTCGCGGGACGAGGTGCTGGACTCCCTGCCCCGGGAGGACCGGGCGCTGCTGGAGCCCGTGCGCTGGATCGACTCCGTCTCGCACCTGGGGGCGCGCGGTTCGGCCTCCGAGGGCGACCGGCTGCTGCACGGCACGGGGGTCTCGGCGGGGCGCTACACCGGAACGGTCCGGGTGGTCCTCGACGAGGGCGAGTTCGACCGGCTGCGCCCCGGGGACGTCCTGGTGTGCCCGGAGACCACGCCGCAGTGGTCGGTGCTGTTCGGCTCGATCGGGGCGCTGGTGACCGACACGGGCGGTCTGCTGTCCCACCCGTCGATCCTGGCGCGGGAGCACGGTGTTCCGGCCGTGGTCGCGACCGGCAACGCCACCGAGGTGCTGCGCGACGGGCAGGTCGTGGAGATCGACGGCCGGGCGGGGACGGTGCGGGTGCTGGACCCGGAGCCGGCGGCGTGAGCGCCCGGGGGGCGCGTGTGCTGGTGACGGTGTTCCCGGCGGCGTCCCACCTGTATCCGGTCGTGCCCACCGCGTGGGCGCTGCGGGCCGCCGGGCACGAGGTGCGGCTGGCGGTCCCGCCGTCCTTCGTCCCGGTGGCCCTGCGCACCGGTCTGCCCGTGGTGCGGGTGGGCCGGGACGCGGACCTCGGGGCGGCCTGGCGCGGGTTCTCGCCGGGGGCGGGGGCGGCGGAGCGGACCGCGCGGACGATGGCGATGTTCGAGGGGGCGGCCGAGGCCGTCGTGCGGGACACGGCGGCGCTGGCCGGGCGGTGGGCGGACCTGGTGGTCTTCGACCCGCGCGGGTACGCCGGTCCGCTGGCGGCCGCGCTGGGCGGCCGCCCCGCCGTCCGCTTCCTGTACGGGGTGGACCACACCCACGAGCGGCGTGCGCTCGAGTGGCCGCTGCTGGAGCCGCTGTGGCGCCGCTGGGGGGCGGGCGCGCCGGAGCCCGCCGGCTCCCTGACGGTGGACCCGTGTCCGGCCGCGCTGCGCGGCGGGGCCCCCGCCGGCAGCCTGCCGGTGCGCTACGTCCCCTTCAACGGCGCCTCCCGCGTCGCGGCCGCCCCGCGCACGCGCACCCCCCGGGTGTGCGTCACCTGGGGGGTGTCCTCGGGGGCGGCGGCGGGCCATCTGGAGCCGCTGCGCCGGACGCTGGCGGCGCTGGCCCCGCTGCGCTGCGAGACGGTGGTGCTGGTCGCGCGCGAGCAGCGCGAGCTGCTCGGTGAAGTGCCGTACGGGGTACGGGTGCTGGAGTCGGTGCCGCTGCACACGGTGCTGCCCGGCTGCGCCCTGGTGGTGCACCAGGGCGGCGCCGGCACCACGCTGACCGCCGCCGCGTGCGGGGTGCCCCAGCTGGTCGTGCCGGACAAGGGCGATCAGATCGTGCACGCCGACCGGGTCGCGGCCGCCGGCCTCGGACGCCGTGTCCCGGCGTCGGCGTCCGTACGGGAGCTGCGCGCCGCCGTCTCGGAGGTGCTGGCGGACGGCGGCGTGCGGGCGCGGGCGGCGGAGGCGGCCCGCGAGAACGGGGAACGGCCCGGGCCGGCCCGGGCGGCCGCGGCCCTGGCCGCCCTGGCGGACCGCGGGCCGTGACCCTCGTGGCCCGGGGCCGGGGCTGGCCCCGGCCCCGGCCGTTCTAGGCGACGTCGCGCGCGTACAGGGCGGCCGCCGCCGTGGGGTGCGCCGCGACGTTCGCGCGGCGGACCGGCAGGATGTGGGGCGGGCGGCGCACGGCGCGGGGGCGGGCGGGGGCGAGGACGGCGCGCAGCAGGGGATGCAGCACGTACTGGAGTCCGTCGGGCTCCCGCTGGGGCGCCGCGTGCAGCAGATGGGCGGCGGCGAGGCGGTCGAGGGTGTCCTCGCAGGTCCGCGCGTCCACGCCGAGGACCTCGGCGGCCCGGGCGGTGCCGAAGCGGTCGACCCCGGCGCGGCCGAGGGCGATCAGCGCGCCCCGGTCGTGCGGGGCGAGGTCGTCGAAGCTGCGGTGCAGGTAGCCGCGCAGGTCCAGATCGGCTTCCTGGAGTTCGGCGAGGAGTCCGCCGTGGTCGGCGGCGCGCAGCGCGAGTTTGCCCACGGGCCAGTGGCGGTTGACCGCGAGGCGTTCGCCGAGGGCGCGCAGGGCGATGGGCAGGCCGCCGCAGCGTTCGACGAGGCCGGCGACGGCCGGACGCTCCTGGAGCACGCCGGGGCCGCCGATGACGCCGGCCAGCAGCGCGATGCCGTCGTCGGTGCGCAGCGGCTCCACGACCAGGTCGTGGGAGCCGGGCAGCGAGCCGGTCAGGCGCCGGCCGGTGACGAGGACCGTCCAGTTCGGGCCGCCGGGGAGCAGCGGGCGGATCTGGTCGGCGGTGCGGGCGTCGTCGAGGAAGAGCAGGCCGGTCATCCGCGACACCCGGGTGCGGAACATGCGGGCCAGCTCGTCCTGGGCGGAGGGCAGTTCCTCGGGGGTCGCGCCCAGGTCGCGCAGGAAGCCGCGCAGGACTTCGGCGGTGGCGACGGGCCGGCCGGTGCCGGCGCCGAGGTGCGCGTACAGCTGCGCGTCGGGGAAGCGTGCGCGGGCGGCGTGGGCGGCGTGCAGCGCCAGGGCGGTCTTGCCGACGCCGGCCATGCCGGTGACGGTGAGCACCCGGGGGCTGCCGCTGTCGGGGGTGAGGAACCGGTCGAGCTCGGCGAGTTCGTCCTCGCGGCCGCAGAAGTCCGCGAGGTCGGCGGGGAGCTGGGCCGGGGCCACCGGGGCGCTGCGGGTGAGGACGGCGGCCTTGGGCGCCGTGTCGAAGCGCAGCCACGGGGCGTCGCCGAGCACCGCCTGGTAGAGCTGGCGGAGGTTGGGCGAGGGGTCGATGCCGAGCTCGTCGGCGAGGCCGCGGCGGACCTCGTGGTAGACCTCCAGGGCCTGGGAGCGCCGTTCGCAGCGGTAGAGGGCGACGATGAGCTTGGCGTAGAGGCCCTCGTGCCAGGGGTGTTTGGTGACGAGGCCGCGCAGTTCGCCGACGAGTTCGTGGTGGCGGCCGATCTGCAGGTCGGCTTCGGCCTGCATGACCAGGGCGCGCAGTCCGGCCTCGTTCAGGCGTGCGGCGTGGGCTTCGAGCAGCGGGCCGCGGTGGACGTCGCAGAGGACCTTGCCGCTCCACAGTCCGGTGGCCTCGTGCAGCAGTTCGGAGGCCTGCTGGGCGTTTCCGGCGGCGAGTTCCTTCTTCCCGGACTCGACGAGCCGGTCGAAGCGGTGGACGTCGATGTCGTCGGCCGCGATGTTGGCGACGTAGCCCAGCGGTTTGGTGACGAGCATGTCGTTGCTCTCGCCGAGGGCTTCGGCGAGGACCCGGCGCAGTTGGTAGACGTAGGTCTGGAGCGTGGTGACGGCGCTGGCGGGCGGATCGGACGGCCAGATCTCCTCGATCAGCGAGCTGATCGGCACCAGTCCGCCGCGGTGCATGGCCAGCAGGGCCAGCACGCTGCGCTGCTTGGGCGCCGTCGGTGTGAGGATGCGCCCTTCGTGTGAGACCTCGAAGGTCCCCAGTGCGCGAAAGTACATGTCTTACCCCCGGTGAAACAGCTGTGTGGGGTCCCGCGTTTCCCCGGCGGGACCCGACTCGGATGCGAGCTCTCCCGCTCTCGCGTTCCTCCCCGGAAACCGGCGCGCCGGTCGGCCGACGGGGAGGTGATCCTCCAGTCGAGCGCGCGTTTCCGTACAGAAATGCTAGAGACGAAGTCGACGCACTGTCAATCGACAAAGGTCCCTTATCAGCAAGAATCGGGCCGCCACGAAGATCTTTTACCCTTCCGTGGCGGCCCGGAAAAACGGAACAACTCCCGTCGTTTACAAGGGGAAACGCGCTTCGGGCGGCGCTTCGGGCAGCGCTTCGCGGACGAAGGCGCCGATGCCCTCCTCGAAGGGGACCGTGGGCCGCCAGCCCAGCTCGGCCCGGAGCCTGGCCGGCGAGGCGACGATGTGCCGCACGTCGTCGAAGCGGTAGCGGCCGCTGACGCGGGGCTCGGGCAGCGATCCCAGGCGCGACATCAGCCGGGCGAGCTCGCCGACGCTGCGCGGCGTCCCGCTGGCCACGTTGTAGGCCCGGAAACCGGGCCCCTCGCGGTGCAGCGCCGCCGTGTTGGCCGCCGCGACGTCGTCCACATGGACGAAGTCGCGCATCATGGCGCCGTCCTCGTAGAGGTCGATGGGGACGCGGTCGCGCACGTGCGACTGGAAGGTGCAGGTCACCCCGGAGTAGCCGGAGTCCTGACGCATTCCCGGGCCGTAGACGTGGTGGTAGCGCAGCGCGGTGGCCGTCGCGCCGGTCTCGGCCGCCCAGGCCGCCGCCAGGTGCTCCTGGGCCAGCTTGGTCGCACCGTAGACGTTGCGCGGGTCGAGGCGGCCGTCCTCGTCCACGGTCTCCGGGGTGAGGGCCGCGGCGCAGCGCGGGCAGCGCGGCGCGAAGCGGCCGGCGTCGAGGTCCGCGCGCGCACGGGGACCGGGCGAGACGGCGCCGTGCTCGGCGCAGCGCCACTGCCCCTCCCCGTAGACGATCACCGAACTGGCCATCACCAGACGGCCGATGCCCCGGCTCTGCATCTCCTTCAGCAGGACCGCGGTGCCCAGGTCGTTGCACCCCGCGTAGAGCGGCGCGTCCGCGAAGTCGTTGCCGCGGCCCACCGCCGCCGCCTGGTGACACACGGCGTCCACACCGCGCAGGGCGTCCCGGACGGCGGCGTCGTCGCGTACGTCGCCGCGGATGTTCTCGGCGCCCTCGGGCCAGGGCACCGGCCGGTCCGCGTACACATGGGGCAGCGCGGCGTCGAGCACTCTCACCCGGTGCCCCTGCGCGACCAGCGCGGCGACCACATGGCGGCCGATGAAACCGGCGCCTCCGGTGACGAGCACGTGCATGACGATCCTCCGTAGCCATCGGGCCTCTCTACGCCCCCAGTCTTCGGCGGCCCGTTCGAGCCCGGTTCGACGATGGTTCGACCCGGACTCCAGCACCCCCCGTGGCGCGGCCGCGACCTGCGCCTTCGAGTGGGTCAGGACTCGAACTCGAATTCAACGGGCGCGGTGACAGTGACCCCACCCGCAGCCGTCGCCGACGGCCAGAACCCGCAAGGAGACCCATGGCCCGCCCCCCGCACGAAGACGCCCGCTCACCCCGACGCGTCCTGTTCGTCAGCTGGGGCTGGCGCACCCATCTGTACCCCATGGCCCCCTGGGCCTGGGCGCTGCGCGCCGCCGGGCACGAGGTCGCGGTGGCCTGCCAGCCGTCGCTGGTCCCGGCCGCGACCGCGCTCGGCCTGCCGGCGGTCGCGGTGGGGCCCGACGTGGACGTGCTTCCCGACTTCCGGCGGCTGGTCATCGGCGGTGAGCCCGGTGCGCGCCCCGGCGCGGAGCCCGCTCCCGGCCGGGTGCCGCGGGCGCTGACGCTGTTCGCCCGCCTCGCCGACCTGATGGCCGACGACCTCGTCCGCTACGCCCGGACCTGGCGGCCGGACCTGGTGGTCTTCGATCCGACGGCCCTGGCCGGGCCCCTGGTCGCGGCCGCCCTGGGCGTGCCGGCGGCCCGGTGCCTGTACGGGCCGGACCTCATGTACGGCATGCGGCACCTGCTGCCGGAGCTGCTGGAGCCCACCTGCCGACGCCTGGGCATCAGCGGGGTGAACCCCATGGGCGACGTCACCCTGGACCCCAACCCCACCTGCCTGGCCCTGCCCACGGATCCCGCACGCCTGCTCACGCGCTACGTGCCCTACAACGGGCCGGAGTCCGCGCGGCCGGTGCTGGGCGAGTCCCCGCGCCGCCGGGTGTGCGTGACCTGGGGGCACACCATGTCGGCGCTCGACGAGCGGCACTTCCTGACCGGCGAGGTGGCCAGGACCGCGGCCGAACTGGACGTCGACGTCCTCGCCCTGGTCTCCGGCGCGCAGTTCCCGCTGCTGGGCCGCACCCCGCGCAACGTGCAGGTGCTCGTGGACACACCGCTGCACCAGGTGCTGCCCCACTGCGACCTGCTGGTCTCCCAGAGCGGTGCCGGCTCGGTGCTGACGGGGCTCACCTCCGGGGTCCCCCAGGTGGGCGTCGGGCAGCTGCCCGACCACCTGGCCATCGCCCGGCGGCTGGCGGCCGGCGGGGCCGGCAAGGCGCTGGCCGGGCCCGAGGCCACACCGGAGGCCGTCCTGTCGGCCGTCTTCGACGTGCTGGAACGGCCGTCCTTCACCGAACGGGCCCGCGGGGCACGGCGGGAGAACACCGCGCGCCCCGCGCCGGCCGACCTCGTCGGGGCGCTGCTGGCCACCACCCGGCCGGCCTGATCCGGCCGATCCATCCTCCAACCGCCCCCCAAGCGGCGGTGGGACGTTGGGGCCCTCCTCCGCTGGAGCCCCTCCTCCGTCGAGGCCGCGCTCCCGCGTCGAGGCCCCTCCTCCCCCGCTCCGCCGCCCAGCGGCGGGTGAAAGGACGAAGAAACGCATGCGCGTGCTGTTCACCGCGTGGGCCTGGCCCCCGCACTACTACCCGCTGGTCCCGCTGGCCTGGGCGATGCGCAACGCCGGGCACGAGATCCGGGTGGCGGGTCCGCCGGCCCTCGCCGACACCATCACCCACTCCGGACAGCCGGCCGTGGAGGTGGGCCTGGACGCCGACTTCAGCGAGATGACGCGCGGCACGATGAAGATCGACCGCGACGCCCCCGCCACCCCGGAGCTCTGGCGCGAGCTGCGCAAGCCCAAGGGCGAGCGGGCGCTGAAGATGTTCGCGTCGATCGCCGACACCATGGTCGACGGTCTGGTGGACTTCGCCCGCGCCTGGGAGCCCGACCTCGTCGTGCACAGCCCCACCAGCTACGCCGGGGCGATCGCGGCGGCGGCCGTGGGCGTGCCCAACGTACGGGTGCTGATGGCGCCCGACATCGCCTACCGAGGCCGGCACGCCGAACCCGCCCTGCTGGCGGACATGTGCGCGCGTTTCGGCGTCACCGACGTGAACCCGCTGGGCGCGCTCACCGTCGACCCGTGCCCGCCGCGCATCCAGATCCCCTCGGAGTACCCGCGCCAGCTGATGCGCTACGTCCCCTACAACGGGCCGGCCGAGATGCCGCACTGGCTGCTGGAGCCGCCCACGCGCAAGCGCGTGTGCATCACCTGGGGCACCACCCTGGCCGCGGTCAACCCGAACCTGGTGCTGGCCGGCCGCATGCTGGAGGCGGTGGCGGACCTGGACGCCGAGGTCATCGTGACGGTGGCGCCCAGCCACCGCGAGTTCCTCGGGCCCGTGCCGGACAACGTCCGCGTGGTCGAGGGCCTGTCGCTGCACCTGCTGCTGCCCACCTGCGACCTGATGATCCACCAGGGCGGCAACGGCACCACCATGACCGCCATGGCGAGCGGCGTACCGCAGCTGATCGTCCCGCAGTTCCCCGACCAGGCGTTCGTCGCCGAACGCATGGCGTCCGCGGGCGCGGCGGACGTCCTGCTGCCCGAGGACGCGGACGCGGACACCGTCCGGGCGCGCGTGCGCGACCTGCTGGAGAACCCGCGCTGGGCGCGTGACACCGCCCGCCTGCGGGCGGAGGCCGAGGCCCTGCCCGCCCCGACCGACATCGTCCCGGTGCTCGAGGAACTCGCCCGCACCGGCCGCGCACGGCCCACCGGGGCCCCGGCCGCCTGACGGCACCCGGGCCGCCCGACGGCGCCCGACCTCCCCTGATACCGCCGACCAGCGAAAGAGAGCAGAGACGCATGCTGGCACGCAAGGAACTTCCGCAGGAGTTCGCCGACTGGAACAAGAAGTGGGGCGCGCCCTACGGTCACCGATCGGCGCGGCTGATCGAGGAGGGCGGGCGCCCCCGGCAGCTGCCCGCCGAGGCCGTGAAGGATCCGGGCCACCCCGACAACGGACCGTTCGCCTTCCAGTACGCGAGCGGCACCCGGGTGCACGAGTACCCGTGGATGTTCGCCGCCGCCGGCCTGGAGCCGGGGATGCGGGTGCTGGACGTCGGCAGCGGGCTCAGCGGCCTGCAGTTCGTGGCCGCCAAGGCCGGGTGCGAGGTGGTCAACGTCGACCCGTCCGCCCGCGACGACTACAACGTGTGGACCGACCCCGGCTACCTCCCGCTCAGCCCCGAGCTGCACCAGCGGATCAACGAGACCTTCGGCACCGACGTCCGGCTGATCGCCGAACGGCTCCAGGACGCGGACCTGGAGCCGGAGAGCTTCGACCGCGTGCTGTGCCTGTCGGTCCTGGAGCACCTCGACGCGGCCGAGGCCAAGGAGGTCATCGAGACCGGTGCGCGCCTGCTGCGCCCGGGCGGTCTGATGGTGCTGACCGTCGACCTGTTCCTGGACCTGAAGCCCTTCGGCGTCCTGGACCACAACATGTGGGGCGTCAACCAGGACATCGGCGCCGCGATCGCCGACAGCGGCCTGGTCCTGGAGAGCGGCGACCCGCGCGAGCTGCTGGGCCTGCCCGAGTTCGACCTCGACCACGTGGTCGAGCTGCTGCCCGAGCTGCTGGTCTCCCCGTACTACCCGGTGACGAGCCAGTCGCTGACCCTGCGCAAGCCGCAGGCGTGAGGTGGGCGGGCCAGTGATCGCGGCCGAGGGGCTGCGCAAGACGTACCGGACCGAGCGGGGTGAGCGCGAGGCGGTCCGGTCGGTCGATCTGGAGGTCGCGCCCGGCGAGTTCTTCGGGCTGCTCGGCCCGAACGGGGCCGGGAAGTCGACGACCATCGGCATGCTCACCACCCTGGTGCTGCCGACCGGGGGCAGCGCGCGGGTCGCCGGGTTCGACGTGGTGCGCCAGGCCCGGGAGGTGCGCCGCCGCATCAGCCTCGTCCACCAGTCCAACGCCGTGGACCGTGAGCTGACGGTGCGGGAGAACCTCGAATTCCGCGGCCGGTACTGGGGCGTGGGACGCCGGGCGGCCCGGCTGCGGGCCGATGCGCTGCTGGAGCAGTTCGGGCTCGGCGACCACCGCGACGCGCTGTTCTACCAGCTCTCCGGCGGGCAGCTGCGGCGCATGGTGATCGCCAGGGCCCTGGTGCACAGCCCGGAGGTGCTGTTCCTGGACGAACCGACCGTCGGCGTCGACGCCCACAGCCGCGTCCACCTCTGGGAGGTGCTGCGCGAGCTGCACGGCCAGGGCCAGACCATCGTGCTGACCACGCACAACCTGGACGAGGCCGAGCGGTTGTGCCGGCGCGCGGCGATCGTCGACGAGGGCCGGGTCCTGGCCTGCGACACCGTCGAGGCCCTGGTCGCCCGGGCGGGCGGCGAGGTGACGGTGCGCGCCACCTACGACGGTCCCGTCGACCCGGCCGCGCACCCCCCGGGCCGCCCGCGCCCGGGGGACCGGGCGCACGCGCGGGGCGCGACGGTCGAGGTGGTGACCGCGCAGCCCGAGGGGCTGCTCGGCGAGCTCATCGCCCTCGGCTCCGCCGCCGGACGGCGGCTGCTGGACGTGACGACGTCGAGGCCGGGCCTGGAGAGCGCGTTCCTCGCCCTGGCGGGAAGGACGTACCGCGCATGAGCGCTTCCCCGACCCCGTCCGCGCCGGCCGCGCACGCGCCGGCCGGGAGCATCCCGCCGGTGCGCGCCGGGCGGGTCTTCGCCGCCTTCGTGGCGCGGGACCTGCGGGTGGTCTTCCGCAAGCAGCTTCTCTCCTTCCTGACCCGGGTGCTGGTGGAGCCGCTGACACGGATCTTCGTCTTCTCCTACGTCCTGCCGGCGGTCTCCGCGACGGGGCGGCCGTCCGGCGGCCCCTCGGTCGCCACGGTGCTCGCGCCGGGGATGCTGGCGACCACCATCCTGTTCGCCGGCATCCTGGGCGTTTCCATGCCCATGATCACGGAGCTGACGTACCCGAAGACGATCCAGGACCGCCTGCTCACCCCCGTGCCCGTCTGGTCCGTCGGCGCGGCGCGGCTGGTCAGCGGCACGGTACAGGCCCTGGTGTCGGTGCTGCTGGTGCTGCCCGTCGTGATGTTCGTGCACGCCCCGGGCCAGGCGCCCGACATCGGGCTGTCGCACTGGCCGCTGCTGCTGACCGTCGTCCTCTCCGGAGCGGTGCTGGCGTCCGCGATCGGGCTGTGGCTGGGCACCGCCGTCCAGCCGTCCCAGGTCAACGTGCTGTTCGGCCTGGTGATGATGCCCATGATGATGCTCGGCTGCGTCTACTACCCCTGGGCCTCGCTGGAGGCGCTCCCCTGGCTCCGGCACCTGGTGCTGCTCAACCCGGTGGTGTACGTGAGCGAGGGGCTGCGCGCGGCCCTGAGCCCGGCGGCGGCGCACCTGAGCCTGTGGGCGGTGCTGCCGCTCCTCGTCGCGGGCGCCGCCCTGGTGTCCGTCCTCGGCCTGCGGGCCTTCCGGCGCGCGGCGCTGGACTGAGGGCGCGCCACGACGGAGGCGGGGCCGGTCGCAAGACCGGCCCCGCCTTCGTCATGCCGCGGGTTCGTCCTCCCCGAAGCGGTACGAGATCTCGACCCGCTCGGCGACCCGGTCGGCCAGGTCCAGCAGGGAGGGCAGGTCCGGTGCCCGCGCGCACAGCAGGTAGGCGATACTCCCGGCCGGCCGCATCGGGTCCGGGCGCTGCCCCGCGGCCAGCAGCGGGACGAGGTGGAGCACGCCCTCCAGGCGCGCCGCCTCCCGGATCCCTCGGACCGCGGTCACCTCGCGGGCGTCCGCCGGCGCGTAGGCGCGCAGCACCAGGGAGGCGCCGTCCAGGCGGTCCGGCAGCAGCGGCCGCTCGCCGAGGGCCACCCTGGCCGCGTCGGTGAGGTAGTCGTACCCGAACGGCCGCAGCGCCAGGGGCAGGGCGAAGCCGAAGCGGCCGTTGACCTCGATCACCCGGGGGCCGGCCGCCGACAGCTTCACCTCAACGTGCACCGCCCCGTGGTACGCGCCCACCGCGCGGACGGCCCGCTCGGCCACGCCGGCCACCTCGTCGTGCAGCCGTGGGGGCAGCGCCGAGGGCACGATGTGGCCGGCGTCGCGGAAGGGCGGCGCCTTCGGCGGCTTGGCCCCGACCACCACGTGGTGGACCTCCCCCTCGAACATCAGGAACTCGACGGAGAACATGTCGTCCAGCCGCGGGTCCTCGGGGTGCGGACGGTCGCCGCCGAGGTACTCCTCCAGCTGGAAAACGGGCGGCTCGCCCGGCTGCGGCGGGTCCTCGGCGTAGACGCGCTGCCCTTCGCGCAGGCAGTGCTCCAGTTCGGCCGGGGTGGCGACGGCGAAGGTGGTCGTGCTGCCCATGCCGCGCACCGGCTTGAGCACGGCCGGCAGGGGCACGGTGCGCAGCGCGCGCGGGATGTCCTGCGGGCCGTGCAGGACCGCCCAGGCGGGAGTGGGTATCCCGGCCGCCCGCAGCCGCTCCCGCTGTACGTCCTTGCGCAGCAGGGCGGGGACGGCACGCGTGGGGTGGTGGGGCAGCCCGAGCGCCCCGGCCACGGCGGCGGCCTCGGCGAGCACCAGCTCACTGCTGGCCAGTACCCCGTCCACCCGGTGGCCGGCGGCGAACTCCAGGGCGGCGGGGACGAGTTCCGCGCAGTCGGTCACCTCGATCACCGGCCCGAGCCGCGCCAGCCGCTCCAGTTCCGCGGGCCCGCCCGCCGTGCGCGGGCCCAGCACGACTAAGGCGATGTCCACCCCCAGCGTCTCGACCACCCGCTCGGCCTCCTCCGGCCCGAGCGGTGAGACGGCGTGCAGCACCAGCAGCCGCTTCTTCATTGCCTGTTCACCTCCGTGTAACGCCCTCGCGGGCAAACCCCAGGCTGCGTTCCGCTTATGGGGATGCCGTCGAGCACCACTGAGGACTCAGGCCGCCGCGGGTCCGCCCGGGCGGGTGAGGGTGCGGACCACTTCCGCCGGACCGGGCAGGCGGCGGCTCTCCTCGCTCAGGGCGCGGGCGGACGCGCGGTGGGAGGGGGTGGAGAGGATGCGCAGCGCGGCCGCGCGGATGGTCTCGGCGGTGGCGTCGGCGAGGTCCAGGCGCTCCCCCGCGCCCGCGCCCGCGACCAGGGAGGAGATGAGCTTCTGGTCGGGCAGCTGGGGGATCATCAGCTGCGGGGTGCCGCAGGAGACAGCGGTCAGCGCGGTGCTGGGGCCGGCCTGCGAGACCAGCAGGTCGCAGTGGGGCAGCAGGGCGTGCAGCGGCATCCGTTCGACCACGCGTACGTTGCCGCCCGCGCCGGCGAGGCGGTGGAGGTCGCTGCCGGCCACGGTGGCGACCACCTCGACGGGCAGGTCCGAGACGGCGGCGACGATGCGGTCCAGGACGAAGGCGTAGTGGGCCAGGCGCGAGCTGGTGGTGCCGTAGGTGACGCAGATCCGCGGCCGTCGTGGTGCCCGGGCCGTCCAGGCGGGCAGTGTCGCCGAGCCGTTGAAGGGCACGTACCGCATCGGCAGCCGCTCGAACGCTCCGGGCACCTGCAGGCGGGGCGGGCAGTGGTCGACGGTGGCGGCCCCCGTGGTGTCCAGCGCGTCGAGCCCCAGGCGTTCGGCGAGGGGGGTGAGCGCCGCCGGCTCGAAGGACCGTACGTACGAGAGGATGTCGACGCCCCAGAGGTGGCGGACCGCCGGGATGCCCAGCAGCCGGGCGACCATCGGCGCGGCGTAGGTGCTCTCCTCGAACACCACCAGGTCCGGCCGCCAGCGCTCCATGACCTCCCGCAGCGGGTCGGCCATGAGCCCGGCGATCGCCGCGTAGCCGGAGACGGTCCGGGAGGTGCGCCCGTCGCCGCGTACCGCGGGGTCCACGGCCAGCAACGCGTCCACGACGGGCGTCAGTTCACGGTCGCCGCCGAGGGCGATGCCGGGCAGGCCCGAGGCGCGGACGGTCGGCATCAGCGAGGGCTGACTGGCGACGCACACCTCGTGGCCCGCCGCGCGGAACGCCCACGCCAGCGTCACCAGCGGCTGGTAGTGCGTGGGCCAGGCCCACGTGGTGAACAGCACGCGCATACGGTCGGTCCCGCCTTCCTCGCCCCAGGCTCAGGGCGTCCCCCGCACGGTGGCAGGCGGCGATCCAGACCGTGACGAGGATGGAGTCAGCGGCCGCGCCGCAGACGGACGGTGGCGGCCGTACCCACCCAGACCGTGAGGACGACGATGGCGACCGCCATGGACGTGAGGACCTGGGTGGACACGGCCTTCGTCAGGTAGAGGCCGATCCACACCATGGACAGGGGAAAGGCCGATCCGATCCACGCGGCCAGCGGGAAACGCTTCTCTGAGGACATGGGTACATTCCTTAGTTTCTGTGAACAGGCCTTCTGAGCTGCCTGTTCGTCATCCTGCGGGAACCGTGTGGCCCGTACAACCGGGTGGCAGGCCCACCTCAACGGATCTGGACGTATTTTCCAGACCCTTGTCCCAGCCTTGGCAATCCCAATGGAGTGTGCAACGAAACAGCGGAGGTTCGAGACAGCGTGCGCGTCGTCTTCGCATCCTGGGCCTGGCCCTCGCATCTGCTCCCGCTGACGCCTTTGGCCTGGGCCTTTCGCGCGGCGGGACACGAGGTCCTGGTGGCCACCCAACCCCCGCTGGTCGGCGCGGTGACCGCCGCCGGGCTGCCCGCCGTCGCGGTGGGATCGGCGATGGACCACACCCGGCTGCTGGGCAGCGCCATGCGGCCGCTGCACCCGGACGCGGCCCCCGCCCCCGCGCCCGCGCCGGTTCCGGCGCCGGGCAGGCGGCGTCGCCTGGGGCTGTCGGTGCGCGTCGCCGAGGACATGGTGGACGGCCTCGCGCGGCTGTGCGCCGCGTGGCAGCCCTCGCTGGTGCTGCACGAGCCCACGACCTACGCGGCCCCGCTCGCGGCGGCCTCCCTGGGCATCGCCCACGCGCCGGTGTTGTGGGGCGTGAACTTCCACGACGCGGCCCGCGCCCATGAGGCGGAGGCCTTCGCCGGGCTGAGCGCCCGGCTGGGCGTCGACGGCTTCGACTCGCGCGGCCTCGTCACCGTCGACCCGTGCCCGCCGTCGCTCCAGGTCCCCTCGGCGCATCCGCGGCTGGGGCTGCGGCACGTCCCCTACAACGGCCCGGGCGTGGTGCCGCCCTGGCTGCGCCGGCCGGGCCGCCCGGACCGCCCCCGTATCTGCCTGACCTGGGGCGTGTCCCCGCACTGGGCCAACGAGGACGAGCACGCGCGCGCGGTGGAACAGCAGCACCGGCTGATCGCGGCCCTGGCCGGACTCGACGTGGACATCGTCGTGGCGACCTCCTCGCGCGAGGCGGTCGACGAGACCCGGCTGCCCGCCGACGTACGCGTGGTGGAGCGGCTCCCGCTGCACCTGCTGCTGCCGGGCTGCGATCTGATGATCGCCCGGGGCGGCGCCGGATCGATGATGACGGCCCTCGCCGCCGGTGTGCCGCAGCTGTGCGTGCCGCAGTACGTCTCCGACCTGATGCCGGCCGAGCGGCTCGCCGCCACCGGGGCCGCACTGTCGCTGGGCGACACCCCCACCGACCCCGAGGCCGTGCGCGACGCGGCCGCGCTGATGCTGCGCACGCCCGCCTTCGCCGGGGCCGCCGCGCGGCTGCGGGCCGAGGCGGAGGGCCTGCCTTCGGCCGCCGCCGTGGTGCGCCGGCTCACCGCCATGGTGAGCGGCGCCGAGCGGCCGATGGGCGGTTGAGGACGATGCGCATCCTGTTCACCGCATGGGGCTGGAACACCTGCTACTACCCGCTGGTGCCGCTGGCCTGGTCGGCGCGGGCCGCCGGGCACGAGGTGGTGGTGGCCACGCAGCCCGGCCTGGCCGCCACCGTACGGCGCTCGGGCCTGCCCGTCGCCGCCGTCGGCACGGACGTCGACGCCGGCGCGATGATGGGCGGCTTCCTCCAGCGGCTCGCCGACCGGGGCAGCCGAGACCCGCAGGGCTGGGAGGAGATGCGGCGCTTCGGGGTCCGCAACTGCTGGCTGAACGTGGCGGTGTGCGGGGCGATGGCCGAGGGCCTGTGGGAGTTCGCCTCCCGCTGGCGCCCCGACGTCATCGTCCACGAGGCCACCACCTACGCCGGCCCGCTGGTCGCCGCCCGCCTGGGCGTCCCGGCCGTGCGCCACACCTGGGGCATCGACTACGCCTACCTGCTGCGCGAGTTCGAGGAAGAGGCCCTGGCCCCCTTCCGTGAGGCCTGGGACCTCGGCCCCGTCGAGACCCTCGGCGCGCTGACCGTCGACCCCTGCCCGCCCAGCCTCCAGCTCCCCGAGAGCGCGGCGGTCCCCGCCCCCGTGCGGCGGCTGCCCATGCGGTACGTGCCCTACAACGGCCCGGGGCGCCCGCCCCGGTGGCTGCTGGAGCCTCCGGGCGCGCCCCGGGTCTGCGTGACCTGGGGCATGTCCTCCGGCCGCTTCGACCCCGGTCAGGTCGTCATCGACCAGGTCATCCGCGCCGTCGCCGGGCTCGGCGTGGAGGTGGTGGCCGCCGTCGCACCCGCCGACCGCGCCCTGCTGGGCCCCCTGCCGCCGGGCGTCCGCGTCTGCGAGGACATCCCCCTCCACACGCTGCTGCCGACCTGCGACGCCCTCATCTCCCAGGGCGGCCTCGGCACCCTCATGACCGCCCTCGCCGCCGGGGTCCCCCAGGTCGTCGTACCCCAGACCACCGACCGCCTCGTCAACGCCGAGCAGCTGACGCGCAGCGGCGCGGGCCTGCACCTGATGCCCGACGACGCCACCCCGGCCGCTCTGCGCGCCGCCCTCACCCGCCTCCTCACCGAACCCGCCTTCCGCGGCGGTGCCCGCCGTCTGAAAGCCGAGCACGACGCGCTCGCCACGCCGAGCGACGTCGTCGGCGCGCTCGAACGGCTAGGGCCCGTCTGACCATTCCCGACGCCCCCGGCTCCGAGCCGGCCGATCTGAAAGAGCCCGATGCGCACGCTGTTCGTCTGCTGGGCCTGGCCCTCCCACCTGTACCCCATGGTCCCGCTGGCCGGCGCGGCCCGGGCGGCCGGGCACGAGGTGCTGGTGGCCTGCCCGCCCTCGCTGCTTCCCACCGCCCTGCGCACCGGGCTGCCGGCCGTCGCCGTGGGCGGGGACGTCGAACTGGGCCCCACCGTCCAGCGCGTGATCGACCGCGCCAGGTCCGGCGACCGCGCGCGCCGGCCGCGGCCGCCGGGGCAGAAACCCCCGACCCCGCTCGACTTCTTCGCCACCACCGCCGAGGCGATGGCCGACGGCCTGCTGGAGACCTGCCGCCGCTGGCGGCCGGACCTCATCGTGCACGACGCCACCACCTACGCCGCCCCGGCCGTGGGCGCCGCCCTCGGCATCCCCACCGCCCGCCACCTGTGGGGCGTCGACTTCACCCACCGGTTCCGGGACTTCGAACCGGAGGCCTTCGCCGCCCTGCACCGCCGCCTGGGGGTGGAGGGTCTCGCCCTCAGCGGTGACACGCCCACCCTCGACCCCTGCCCCCCGGGGCTCCAGGTGCCGGTGGACTACCGGCCCCACCGGCTGCGCCACCTCCCGTACAACGGCTCGGGCCGCTTCGCGCACGACCTGCCGGCCCGCTCCCCGCGTCCCCGGCTGTGCGTCACCTGGGGCACCACGAGCAGCAGCCTCGACGGTGCGGACCCCGTCCTCACCGAGGTGCTGCGCGCCGCCATGGACCTGGACGCGGACGTGGTGTTCGCGACCACGGGCCGGGACTCCGTGCCCGCGGAGCTGCCCCCGCACTGGCACACCGCCGTCATGCAGCCGCTGCACCTGCTGCTGCCCCACTGCGACGCGGTCGTCAGCCCCGGCGGCTCGGGCACGGTCATGACCGCGGTGACGGCCGGGCTGCCGCAGGTGTGCGTCCCGATCCTCCCCGACCAGGAGGTCACCGCCGAGCAGCTGGTGGCCTCCGGCGCCGGGCTGCGGGTCGGGGTGCGCGAAGCCGGACGGGAATCCCTGTACGAGGCCCTGCGGGCCGTGCTCCACGACCCCGGCCACGCGGCCGCGGCGCGCGGGCTGCGCGACGAGGCGCTCGCGCAGCCGACGCCGGTGCAGACGGTGCGGGTCCTGGAAGAACTGGCGGGCGTGTGATGCGGGTCCTGCTGACCTCCTGGTCGTGGCCGACGCACTACTACTGGCTGATGCCCATGGCCTGGGCCTGCCGGGCCGCCGGGCACGAGGTCCTCGTCGCCGTACCGCCCGCCGGGGTGGCGGGCGCGGCCCGGGCCGGGCTCCCGGTGGTGCCCGTGGGGTCCGACTTCGACGAACTGCCCGTCATCGCCAAGTACTACTGGTCCTCGCCGATCGCCGAGATCTCCGCGCGCGGCGGCGAGGTGGACTGGGAGCGGATGCGGGCGGCGGGCGAACGACCGCTGTCGGTCTACGCCCTGCTCTCCTCCTTCATGCAGGACGACCTGCTGGCGCTGACCCGCTCCTGGCGGCCCGACGTCATCGTGTACGACGCGGTGAACTACGCCGCGCCGCTGGTCGCCGCCGCCTGCGGCGTCCCGGCCGTCCGGCAGATCTGGGGCGTGGACTTCAGCTCGCGGCTGGCCCCCTTCGCGCCGGAGGCCCTGGCCCGCCACCGCGCACGGCTGGGGCTGGGCGAGGACGAGGGGGACGTGCTGGGCGCGCTCACGCTGGACCCCTGCCCGCCGAGCATGCAGCTCGACGACGGGATCCGCCGGCTGCCCGTACGCCATCCGCCCTACAACGGGCCGGGCCGGGCCCCGCGCTGGCTGCTGGAGCGGCCGCGCAGGCCGCGCGTGTGCGTGACCTGGGGAACGGTCTCCCACCTGTTCGGCGACCGCCTCTTCCCGCTCGCCGGGGTGCTGCGGGCGCTGTCCGGCCTCGACGTCGAGGTGGTCGCGGCGGTGTCCCCGCGCGACCGGGCCGAACTGGGCCCGGTCCCGGCCAACACCCGGGTGGTGGAGAACCTGCCGCTGCACCTGTTCCTGTCCGGCTGCGACCTGGTCGTCTCGCACGGCGGCGGGGGCGTGGTGGGGGCGGCGATCGACGCCGGGGTGCCACAGCTGACCGTGCCCCGCACCAGCGAGCAGGTCCTCATCTGCCGCTCCCTGGCCGGCACCGGGGCCGGCGAGATGATCGCCCTCGACGACGCCTCCCCCGCCCTCCTGCGCGAGCAGGTGGTACGGCTGCTCGGCTCGGCCGCGCACCGGGACGCGGCCCGCGCCCTGAGGCGGGAGGCGCGGGCCCAGCGCCCGCTGAGCGCGGCGGTCGCCGATCTGGAGGCGCTGGCCCGCGCCCGAACGGCCGGGGGGCCGATGCGGGGGGACGCGCCGTGCGTGTGATGTTCGCCCTGTGGAACTGGCCGACGCACTACTACCCGCTGGTGCCGCTGGCCTGGTCGGCGCGGGCGGCGGGGCACGAGGTGGTGGTGGCCACGCAGCCCGGCCTGGCCGCCACGGTGCGGCGCTCGGGCCTGCCCGTCGCCGCCGTCGGCACGGACGTCGACGTCCCCGCCCTGATGGGCCGCTACGTGCGGCGCGCCGCCCGCCGGGGCGGCCTCAATCCTCCGGGCTGGGAGGAGATGCGGCGGTTCGGGGCGCGCAACTGCTGGCTGAGCGTGGCGGTGTGCGGGGCGATGGCGGAGGGCCTGTGGGAGTTCGCCTCCCGCTGGCGGCCGGACGTGATCGTCCACGAACCCACCACGTACGCGGGCCCGCTGGTCGCGGCCCGGCTGGGCGTTCCGGCCGTGCGCCACACCTGGGGCATCGACTACGCCTACCTGCTGCGCGAGTTCGACGAGGAGGCCCTGGCCCCCTTCCGTGAGGCCTGGGACCTGGGCCCCGTCGAGACCCTCGGCGCGGTGACCGTCGACCCCTGCCCGCCCAGCCTCCAGCTCCCCGACGGCGGCACGGTGCCGGTGCCGGCCCGGCGGCTGCCCATGCGCTACGTGCCCTACAACGGCCCGGCCCGGGTGCCCGGCTGGCTGCTGGAACGCAAGCGGGCGCCCCGGGTGTGCGTGACCTGGGGCATGTCCTCCGGGCGCTTCGACCCGGGCCAGGTCGTCATCGACCAGGCCGTACGGGCCGTGGCGGGGCTCGGCGTGGAGGTGGTGGCCGCGGTCGCGCCGGCCGACCGCGGCCTGCTGGGCCCCATGCCGCCGGGCGTCCGGGTGGTCGAGGGCGTGCCCCTGCACGCCCTGCTGCCGACCTGCGACGCCCTGGTCTCCCAGGGCGGGCTCGGCACCGTCATGACGGCCGTCGCCGCCGGCGTCCCGCAGCTCCTCGTCCCCCAGACCTCCGACCGCCTGCTCAACGCCGAGCGGCTCACCGCCACCGGGGCGGGCCTGCGCCTGCTGCCCGACGACAACACCTCCCGGTCCCTGAGGGACCACGTCAACGCCCTGCTCACCGACCCCGTCCACACCGCCGCCGCCCGGCGCCTGAAAGCCGAACAGGACGCGCTGCCCGACGGCAACGCGATGGTGCGGCTGCTGCCCGGAGCGGTGCGGGAGGCCCCGTACAGGAGTGCTCGTATGCCCATGGAAGCCAGCCGTCCCGCCCAGACCCCCGGGGGTGCCCGTGCCTAGGTCCCTCAGTGCCTTCCTGCGGGTGCTCAGCACGGGTCTGCTGGTCCTCGGCTCCTTCTACTACGGCCCGATCGGCCTGATGTTCGAGGAGGCCAGGGAGGAGGCTGACCGGCTGGAGGGGCCGCCACCGGGGCATCCGGAGCGGCTGGTTCCGCAGGTGGGGATGTCAGCCGTCGAGCGGGCGCTGTGGGGGCAGCTGGGTTCCCTGGGGTGAACCGGCGCCCCACCGGGGGGCGTTCTCCACTTGTGTCAGACCCGGCCACCGGCAGGGCGGCCGGTCCCAGCCGGGCCGCCTCCTCGGACCGGGCCCGGGCGTGGTCGGGCCGCCCGTCGGGCAGCCGGGGATACGGACGCCGGGACTCCGCTCCGCGCCTGTCCCGCCGGGGAGTGCGCAGCCACCGGCGCTCCTCCAGCCAGCGCCGGTACACGGCGACGTCCCGCGCGGCCCGGGCCGCGCGCCGCGCCCCCCTGCCGTGGCAGGAGGAGGCCCGCGCCGCCCGCGCCAGGGCCCCGCGCCCCGCCACCCTGGCCCACCGGCCGCGCCCGTCCCGCTCGACGAGCCCGCAGGCGGCCAGCCGTCGCAGGTGCCGGCGCACGGTCGCGGGGACGTAGCCGGTGCGCTGCGCGAGCCGGCCGCTGGTGCACGCCCCGTTCCGCAGCTGGGCGTACGTACGGAAACAGTGGTGGCCGAGCTCCGACCACAGGTCACTGGCCGCTTCGCGCTGGACGCCGCGCAGGGCGCGCCCGAGGGCGTGTCCCGGGGCGGTTCCCGGCGCGGTTCCTTGGGTGGGCGGGTGGGGAGCGGACCGCGGGGCGACGGCGCAGGTGTGGTGCGGCCGCCCGGTGCAGCGGTGTGCGCCGGCCAGGGCCAGGGTGCGGGCGTGCTGCCGGCGCCCCGGGGCGGCGGGCACCTCCTCCCGCAGCCAGCCGTCGTCGATGAGCCGGTGGATGGCGGCGTTGGCGGTCTGGTGGGAGTAGCCGGACAACTGCCCGGCCCGGCGCACGTCGAGGTCGACGCGCGGGCTCCCGGCGGTCACCGCGAGCAGCGCCCAGGAGCGCAGGACGGCGAGGTCGGCGGGGCCCGAGGGGCGCGACCAGCGCTGCGGTCCGGCCTCCTCGATGCGGTCCAGGAGGTCGGCGACGGCGGCGGCCGCCTCCCTGCGGGCGGGCGCGGCGGCGCCGGGCGCCGGGGCGGGCAGGCGGGCGGCGCGGTGGACGGCGTGCAGCCACTGCCGTTCGAGGAGCCTGGCGGTGGCGTCGGCGGTGCGGGGGTGCCGGGCGCCGCCGGCCCCGCGCTCGGTGCGCAGGGCCTCCAGACCGGGCGTGTCCTGCGGGGAACGCAGGAGCGCGGCCACGTCCGCGTGGCGGTATCCGGCCAGGGCCAGCCCCAGCAGCACGCTGAAGCAGACGGCGGAGTGGTCGGCCTCGGGCGCGAGGGGCGTGCGCAGCCGCAGCCAGGTCCCGGCCGCCGGCGTGCGCCGGTCTCCGCGCAGGTGCGGCATGCCGTCGGCGTCGGCGCACACCGGCCGCGGCGCCCCGGCCGCCGGACCCTGCCGGACGCTGGGCGGCAGGGCGGGCGAGGCGGCGCCGGGGCGGCGGGCGGGCCCGTACCGGCGGGCGGGCACGGGGCGGGCATCCGTCCCGGGACGGGTCCGCTCCTGCGGACGGGTCCGCTCCGCGGGGCGGGCGGCGGGCCGGTGGGACGCGACGGGGCCGCCCGGGGCTCCGGCGAGCGCTTCGAGGTGGTCGGCGAACTCATGGAAGGAGGCCACCGGGGAGCCGGTGCTCAGCAGGCCGATCGCGTCCTCGACGCCGTGCTCGGCCAACTCGGCGTACCCGCCGAGGCGGTGGGCGGATCCCGGCACCCGCATACCGCCGGTGGCGGGGTTGGTCCAGGGCGTGACGTCGACGGTGCGCAGCACGCCGCGGGCCTTCAACTCCCGGGCGAGCGCGGTGAGACGCTCCACCAGGGCCCGGGGCAGCGGCTCCTCGGCGGCGAGCCACACGTGGCGGCCGCCGCCGGGCCCGGAGCGGACGGGCACCGCCCAGATCCCGGCGAACGCGGCGATCCGGGCCACGGTCAGCGCGTCGGAACGAGCCGCTCCGGCTCCGTACCGGGAGGCGTCCAGGTCCCACGGCAGCAGCCGCTGGCCGCCGAGCCGAGTGGCCGTCAGATGCATCAACGCCGGGCGGTGCGGCTCGGCCCGGGCGAGCGGGACGCGGCGGTCGTACCGGTTGCTCCAGCCGCCGTCACCCGGCGCGGGCGCGGCGAGGCGGATGTACGGGCGGGGCGAGAGGGCGCGCAGGAAGCGCGCCTGGATCTCGTACGGATCCGGGCCCGTGGCCCCCGGTACGCGCGCGGGCGCGGCGGGGGCGGGCAGGATTGGTCCGCCATCGTTGGATATTGCTACGATGACACTGTCTCCACAGCTATGCGGGCATGCGCCATCGCGCGACCGGGTGTTGGACCCGGTCGCGGTATGACGGTGCCGGTTGGAAATGGCTTGGAGGAGCCGGAACGCTCAGCGGTCAGGTTGGTAGCCGGGGTGCTGGGATTCCATGGAGGTCCGGGGGCGAAGCCGCGGCCGGTGGGCAAACCGGCGGCATCTTCGCCCCTGTCCGTTGTGGCTCGACACGCGGTCAGTGGGCCACGGGCGGCTCCGGCGGACGCGGAACGGGGAGCGGGGCGGCGGCGTGGGCGCCCGAGCACCGGACGCCTGCGCGGACTTCGGTCCGCCACATGGGCCCTGAGCGGACAGATGACCCGCTCGCATGTTTCCATTGAGAAACAGACACCACTACCCCCCGGAACTGGCACCCCTTGGTCAGTGGGGCAAGTCCGATTGTAGGCACTGATCGTTTCTGCATGGAAACAGCCTCGCCCGTGAAGCATCTCACGGAGCGAGATCATTTCACGCCGCACGGGCGTGCCTCGACGGAACACCGGGCGAACCGAACGGAGCAGCAGTGACAGGAGACGGAGACGCCGTGGAGGGCAGCGCCACACGTTCGTCACTGGCCGACAAGATCGACCGCCTCATCAGGATCGTCACCCCCGAGGGCGGTCCGGCCCCGTCGTACAACGAGATCGCCCGCGCGATCGACGAGGCCGCAGGCGAACGCGTCATCTCCCCGAGCTACATCTGGAAGCTGCACAAGGGCGAGGCCGACAACCCCCGGCTGAACCATCTCGAAGCCCTCGCGGGCTACTTCGCCGTCCCCACCGAGTACTTCTTCAACGACGCGGTGGCCGACCGCGTCGACGAGCAGCTGCGCCTCCTGCAGATCCTCAAGGGCGGCCCCATCCGCACCCTGGCCCTGCGCGCCAACGACCTGTCCCCGGAGAGCCTGCGCATGCTCGGCGACATGATCAACCGGCTGCGCGACCTGGAACAGCCAGACACAAAGCACTAATTAACCAAAAGACCTGCTTCTGCTTAGACTCCTCATTCCGGCTGAATCAGGGCTTCCGACCGAGCCCGGCCGTCGTGATTCTGGGGGACAGGGCCGTGCCCATCTGGAGAAGTACCGCGCGAAGACAACGCCAGCAGCTGCGCGCCCTGCGCGGCACCTGCGAGGCGCTCCTGGACTCCCTGCCGCTGCCCCGCGACGTCGACGTACGGACCTTCCTGGACAGCCTCGCCGAGCACCGGGGACGGCCGATCGTCGTCCAGCCGCTGCCCGGCGCGGGCGGTGTCGGCACCCCTTGCGGCGTCTGGTTCGCCACCGAGAAGGCCGACTACATCTGCTACGAGCCCGACACCTCGGCCCTCCACCAGGACCAGATCATCTTCCACGAGTGCGGGCACATCCTCTTCGACCACCGCGTCGGCATCGACCTCTCGGAAGCCGAACGCCTCCTCCCCGACCTCGGCCCGTCGCTGATCCGGCGCGCCCTGGCCCGTACCGCCTACAGCAACGACCAGGAGAAGGAGGCGGAGATGCTCGCCTCGCTCCTGTCCCTGCGCACCCTGCGCCGGCCGCGCGCCCGCGACGAGGGCATGCTCGGCCGGCTCCACGACAGCCTGGGCCGCCCGCACCGCGGGGGCCACCGGTGATCGCCCTGGAGGAGACCGTCGTCGCGGCCCTGTGGGCCGTCGTGCTGTGGCGCTACCCGTCCGTCGGACAGGGCCGCAAGCCCCGCGCCCTGTGGTGCACCTTCTGCGCCCTCGCCACCGCCCTGACCCTGCGCGTGCCGAGGATCATCCGCACCGTCGAGGACGGCACCGGCATACCCGACCTGACCGTCCTGCTCATGCACCTGTCGGGCATCGCGGCCATCGGCTTCCTGCTCACCTGGATCGCGGCGATGGTCTCCGGCGACCACACCCGCGTCCTGACCCCGCGCATCAACCTGGCACTGACCGCGACCGTCTCCACGGCCCTGACCGTCCTCTTCTTCAGCGTCGACCGCCCCCGGGGCCAGGACCCCTTCCTCGCCCACCAGTCCACCCCTCCGCTGGTGGCCGCCTACCTGTGGATCTGGTTCTGCTACCTCGGCATCGCCATGGCCCTGGCCTCCGCCCTGTTCCTCCACGCCTTCAGGCGCTCCGCGCGCGGCCTGCTGCGCGCGGGCCTCGGCGTCATGTCCGCCGGCTGCGGCATCGGCGTCCTCTACACGGTCTTCCGGCTGCTCTTCCTCCTCGAAAGCCACCGCGCCGGCGCCTTCACCTCGGACACCACCACCGAGGAGATCGCGGAGGTCATGCAGTTCGCGGCCATCCTCACCATCCTGGCCGGCAGCACGCTGCCCGCCGGCGAGACCCTGTGGCGGCGCGTCCGCACCTACCGGCGCCTGCGCCGGCTGCGCCCGCTGTGGCGGGAACTGACCACCGCCGTCCCCCACGTGGTCCTCGGCGAGCCCCCCACCGCCGGCGACGACCTCCTCGCCGGCGACGACGCGCGGCTGCTGCTGCACCGGCGCGTCATCGAGATCCGCGACGCCGCCCTCGTCCTGCGCGCCCACGTCCCGCCCGGTCTGCACCAGCGCGCCCTGGCCGCCGCCGCGGAGGCCGGACTCACCGGCCCCGACCGGCAGGCCCTCGCCGCCGCCGTGGCGCTGCGCTGCGCCGCCCGGGCGGAACTCAGCGGCGCCGTCCCGCCCGACACCCCCGCGAAGGACTTCCTCCAGACCCCCGACGGCGAGACCGAGGACACCTGGCTGACCCGCATCAGCGCGGCCCACCGCTCCCCCACGTCCCACACCCTGGCGGACCACCTCACGCCCACACCACAACCGGCCGGAACCTGACCTCCGGGGCGGGGGTGCCGCTCTCCCCACGCCCGGCGCCAACCACTGGTCGGCTCTTAGAGCAGGTGTGGTGGCGGCACGACCACGACGACGACCAGGAGGCGCGGCCGTGCCCGGTGGAGAGCCTGGGTCTCGAACCATCCTCCGGACGGCAGGATGTGGCGCCGCGCGGTCCCGGGCGTCTCCTCGCCGAGCTCGGCCGGGTCGATGCCGAGGTTGGCGAGCTCGACGATCTGATCGGCGAGGACCCGCACCTCCTCACGGACCGCCTTGGGGAAGCTCAGCTCGTCCTCGGCCTGGAACGCGTAGTCCCATGTCCACAGGGCCCCGGTCACCGGCCTCCGTCCCCGGCCGGACGGAGGCCGGCCTCGACGGCGGCCGCGCGGCGGATGGCACTGATCTCGGCGGCGATGCCGCGGACCGCTTCGAGGTCGGTGGCATCGCACGCCTCGGCCTCCAGGGCGCGGAGCCGGGCGGCGGTCCGCGGGTGCCGGGCCACGGCCACTTCGACGGCCCACGCCTCGGCGAACACCCGCAGTGGTGTGGCCGAGGTCTCGGCGCGGGCGCGGGCCGTCGCGGCGGCGCGCTGCTCGTCGAACAGGGCCAGCATGCCCGGGGCGACGTGGGCGAGCACGGCGCGGATCGCCTCGGCCTGGACGGGCGGCTGTGGCAGCGGCGCCGGGTCGTGTGCCGGCTGGCTCATGCCGCGACCTCCTCCCCGTTCGACCCGTGCTCGGCGGCGAGGGTCAGGACGTGCTGCCGCGACCAGCCGACCCGGGCGCCGACGGCGCCGGCTCCTCCGCGACCATGGCGGGCGGCGATCCTGCCCGCGGCTTTCGCGAGCTCGGCGCGAGCCTGGTCGGCTGCCTCGACGCGCTTCTGCAGAGCACGGGCCAGCCGGTCGAGCTCGGCGGCCTCGTCGGGGTCGAGGACCGCCTGCCGGGCCCGGGTGCGGGGGGTGTCCGTCATGGGGAAAGCCTGCACCCCACCCACCTGAACCGCAACCTGGATTGTCATTAAGGAGTACGCGTCACAGGTTCCCGTCCCGTGGTGCGCTCAGGGGAGGAACGTCACCGCCGGGAAGGCCGGGGACGGGGCGTCGAGGAGCGGGCTGCGGTGGTGGCGGAGGTGTTCGTCGAAGAAGGCGAGGGGGTAGGCCTGCTGGATCCTCACCGCCTCGCCGGGGTCGAGGGTGCCGATCACGTCCCGGAGCTGTTGCCCGGTCCAGCCGCGGAGCCGTGCCACCTGGGGGAACAGTGCCTCGTTGTCGCCGTAGGAGAGGTGGACGGCGCCCTGCGCCCGCACGTTCAGCCGCCAGCCGCGCAGGTGCGACCAGAACGCGGCGGCTTCAGGGTCCGTGGCGCGGGTGAACGCGGCGGTCATCATCATGAAGGGCCGGTGCAGGTCGCCGGTCAGGGGCGGGTTCATCCGCATCGGGCCGTCGAGGCTGAGCCCGGCCCGGAGGCGTTCGTCCGCGAGCACGGCGCAGGCGGTGGCCGTCCCGCCCTTCGACCAGCCGAACGCGCCCATGCGCCGCGGGTCGAGGGAGCCGGGCAGCCCGGCCGGCAGTGCCCCGCCGTCGGCGTCGGGGTTGCCCCCGGCGGCGATCCGCTCCACGCAGTCGAGGACGAACCGCAGGTCGGCGGCGAAGTCTCCGGGCAGCGTCGGCGCCTGCGGGTCGTCCAGCGGGACGGCGATCCTCCCGTCGGGGAACTCGGTGTAGCTGTCGTACTGGTGAGCCACCGTCACGACGGCGTACCCGTGGCTGGCGAGCTGCTGGACCATGACCGTGTGGTCGCCCTGGTGGCTGTGCGCCCCGTGGGAGAACACGAGGACGGGCAGCCGCCGGCCCGTGCGCAGCACCGGGGCGCCGACGTGGCCGGCGGTCAGCGGTCCCAGGGGGGCCAGGTCGCCGAACCCGACGTCGTCGAGGAACGCCCGGAACGCGCCCGCCGGCATCCAGGGGGCCACCGGGTACCGGTGGACGTCACGGGCGGGGTACCAGACGGCGGCCATCAGCTCGCGGAAGTGCCCGGGGCCCGCGAGGGCGTCCGGACGCGACCGGTCGACGAGGCGCAGCCGGGCCGTGCCCACCGGATGCGGCCCGGTCGGCGCGGGCAGCGTGAGCCGCGCCGCCCCCGTCCCCGGCTCCGCCCCGGCCGGGGCGGCCCACGCGGGGCCGGTGGCGGCGGCGAGCGGCACGGCGGCCCCGGCGGCCAGCGCGGCTCCCAGCATGCCGCGGCGCGTCATGCCCCTCCGGCTGATGAACGGCGTGGTGGTCAAGAGCCCTCCCCCGGTCGTCAAGCGTGCCGCGCGGTCGGTCCGCGGGCACGGGGGAACCCTGCCACCCGCCCGCGCGACGCGGCATCGGCCCACGGGATTACGCCCCGGGGCGGGTGCGGCCGCACTCTGGCGGGGGGACCGCTGGACGGCGTACCCCGTCCCCCACATGCTGTACGGATGTTTCGACGTCTACGACGGTCCTGGCAGGACCGGCAAGCCCGGCAGAACCCGGACGTGGCGACCCGGATGAACGCCTTCTTCGACTCGCTCCCACAAGCGGAGAGGGCGTCCGCCCGGGACGTGGCCCTCCGGTACGGGCGCACCCTCTACGACGGTTACGAGCACCTCCTGAACCGGAAGGACGCCGCGACGTCCCCGTACTACGTCGGGCTGTCCTCGGAGATGACGAGCTTCACGCACGTCACCAAGCGCGTGGCCCTGGTCGCGGACACGGTGCTGCTGTCCGACCACGGCATCGGGGCGGTGCACGAACTCGGGGAACGTTCGGAGTCCGGGTCGACCGGGGTGCTGGACGGCGACCATTACGTCGTGACCAGCACCTGGCGCTACGGGATGGTGACCGGGGACCTCGACGAGCTGGGGCGGTGGCTCCTGAACGCCGAGCCCCTGCTGCGCAGCGGACTGGTCTGGTACGGGCCGGTCTACCGGGAGGGGAGCAGGGCCAACATGACGGAGTACGCCGGCGTCAGGTCCGCCGGCCCGCTCCCCGCGTTCAGCGACCGGTCCATCGACTTCGTGGTCGAGCACGGCCGCGCCGTGGACCTGGCGACCGCCAAACCCCTCGCCAGCCGGGTGGTCCGGCCGGTCCTGGAGGTCGACCTCCCCTTCATCGACGGGCTCAGCCTCCATGACTTCGCGCGGGTCACCACCGAGGAGTTCGACTCCTACACCCGGTTCCGCGACTTCATGCGCGCCCGGCTCCTCGAACTCGACGGAGCGCTGGAGGCGGTCGACTCCCAGGTCGCCCTGGAACGGGTCGCGCTGTCCATCCGCGACGAGCTGGACGCCGCCACCGCCGCGCTGAGCGGCGCCGCGAGGACACGGGTCCTGAGCCGCTCCGGCGCGGTCCTGGGTACGACGAGCGCGGTGCTCGCCGCCGTCCGCCCCGAGGCCCTCGAGGGCGCGCTGGCCGTCGGCGCGACGCTCGCGGCCGGAGCCACCGGCCTGTGGCCCACCGTCCAGGCCTTCGCCGAGGTCAAGCCCCGACGGGCGCAGGGCAAGTGGCACTACGTGTGGGTCCTGCAGAAGAAGGGCGCATCCCGCTGAGCCGGTGAAAAGCGTGTGCCGTGGGTGGTGGGCGTGGCGCAGAATCGGGCCATGGTGGACATGGGGGCGTTCCGGGACACGGTCGGCGGGCGGGCGGCCGGCGGGGACGGGCCCGGGGGCCGGGAGCCGGGACCGGAGGTGCGGGGCGTGGTGCTGGTGGAAGGGCCCAGTGACCTCGCCGCGCTGGAGGCGCTCGCCGTGCGGCTCGGGCGGGGGCTGGCGGCGGAGGGGGTCCGCGTGGTCTCCATGGGCGGGGCGATGAACGTCGGGCGTTACGCGGAGCTGCTGGGCCCGCCGGGCCTCGGGCTGCGGATCGCCGGGCTCTGCGACGAGCAGGAGCGGCCGTTCTACGACCGGGCGCTGGACCGGGTCGGGGCGCGGGACGCGGAGGTCTTCGTCTGCGTGAAGGACCTGGAGGAGGAGTTGATCCGGGCGCTGGGCGTCTCCAGGGTGGAGGAGATCGTCGAGGCCGAGGGCGACCTCGTACCGTGGCAGACCTTCACGCGCCAGCCCGCGCAGCGGGGCCGGGGGCGCGAGCAGCAGATGCGGCGCTTCCTCGGTACGAAGAAGGGCCGGAAGATCCGTTACGGGGAGCTGCTGGCGCAGGCCCTCGAACCCGGCTCCGTGCCCGCTCCCCTGGACGCCCTGCTGGGCTGGCTGTAGGGGCCCTTCAGTTCCAGGTCTGGAGGGGGCTGCCGTCGCAGGGCTGCTGGACGGCGAGGGCTCCGTCGCCCTGGCCCCGGATGCTCAGGCACTTCCCCGAGTTGGCGTTGACCAGGCTCCAGCCACCACCGGGCTGCGCCTGCCACCGCCAGTTCTGGGTCGGGGAGCCGTTGCAGGTCCACTGGTTGGCACTCGCCCCGTCCTCGACGGAATCGGCCCGGATCTCCAGACACTTACGCGAATCCATGTGCACGAGCGTCGTCCACCCACCCGGATTCGTGGTGGTCCACTTCTGGCTGGAGGAGTTGTTGCACGTCCACTGGTTCGCGGTCGCCCCGTCGTGGCCCAGGCTGCGGCGGATCTCCAGGCACATGTTCGTGGCGGCGTTCACCCACGTCCGCAGGCCGCTTCCGGCCGCCGGGAGTGCCGGGGTTGCCGGGGTTGCCGGGGCCGGCTTGGGGGCCGCGGATTCCCGCGGCGCCGGCGGAGCGGGGCGCTTCGGCTCGGGGCTCTTCGACTCGGGGCGGATCGACGGCTCGGGGCGGATCGACGGCTCGGCGGCCCGCTCGGGGCCGGCGGCGCGGGGCGTCGGGGCCGGTGCGGCCCCGGGTGCCGAAGCCTCGTCCTCGACGATGTGGAGGTAGCGCAGGGCGCTGTAGCCGCTGACGGGGTGGCCGGAGAGCGTGGCGGCCTTGAGGCTGCCGGTCGACTTGTTCGTCGGGACGTGGGGCCTGCTCTCCTGGTAGAAGGTGAACGTGCCCTTCGCCTCGTCGATCCAGCCCGCGAAGAGCACCACGTGCTCCGGGGAGTTGAGGATGTCGCCCGGACGGAGCTCGGAGGTGGGGATCGGCCTCGTCAGGCGCGCCCGTGGCAGGGTCCACGTGACCTCGCTGGCCGGGAGCATCCAGGCCATGGAGACGAATCCGGAGCAGTCCTTCCGCCAGCCGGTGGCCTCGTCGGGGAAGTAGCCGCCCTGGTCGTACGAGACGCGCTGGTCGACCCATGACTGGGCCCGCCGGATCACTTCCGCGCGCGTGATCGGGCCCCCTCCCTCCGCCCGCCGGGAGGCCGCCGCGGCGGTGATCGTGCCGTCGGTCCGCTCGCCGGAGCGGGGCGGTGCCGGCAGGAACGCGGCGAGGAGGCAGGCCAGGACGACCGTCACCGCGACGGTCACGGGTACGCGTATTTGAGACAACTGGACTCCCCCTGGTGGACGGCTGCCGCCGGGGCCTGTTCTGTGTCGCCTGGAGCCGGGATCGCGCGCGGTGGCGGCTCCCGGCGGCCGTGCGCAGAGGCGGGCCCGGGCACTGGGGTCCCAGGGTGGGCCGGTGGAGGGGTTGACCGGTGTCCGGGGCGGAGTAAGGGCAGGTCACGCGCGTGCGGGAGGTGGACAAAGGGATTGTCCGCGGACAACACGAGGGGGAGAGATGACCAAGGCGGGACGCCCTCAGGGCGACCTGAGAGGGGCTACGGGGGCGGCCAACGAACTGGCGCGTTTCCTGCGGGACCTGACCGACGGCATGAGCCTGCGGGCGCTCGCCGAGCGGTATCCCGGTGGCCGGACCCTGTGGGGCGATTACCGCTCCGGGGCGCAGCTGGTCCCGCTGTCCCGGCTCAACGCCGTGATCAAGGACCGCGTGCCCGATGCCCGTGGGCGGCAGGTGATGCTGGCCAAGGCGCGCGCGCTCCATGACGCGGCCTTGACCGCGGAGGCGGAGCGGCCCGCCGTGGGACTGGACGAGGCGCTGGAGCGGGCCAAGCGGGACATCGCCGAGATGGGCCGGCTGATCAAGGCGCTGCTCGCCCGGATCGACGCACTGGAGGGGGAGGCGGCGGAGCAGTCCGCCGGTGCGGTGCGCACGGAGGTCTCCGGGCGGCCGGTGGAGACGATCGCGGCGCAGCTCGACGTCCTGCGACAGCACGTCGCCGAGGCCCGCCGGGTGCGGGACCTGACGCTGGAGGCGTACGGCGCGGCCCAGTCCCGGGAGGCCGGGGGTGAGGAGGGCCCCGGCGCCGGGGGCGGCGAGCTCGTCGGCAGCCTCGCCGCACTCCATGACACCGCCACCCGCCACCAGCACGCCCTCCGCGGCTGGGCCACGGACACCCCGCCACCGGCCGGCGGTGCGGGGGCCGGCGGTGCGGAGGCCGGCGGTGCGGGTGGGGTACGGGAGGACGGGCGCGGCGCGGACGCGGCGGACGGTGCGGCGGGGGCGCGGGGAGAGGGAAGCGCTGACCCGGACGGGGCTGGTAGTGCGGGCGGTGCACGGGGAAGCGGCGGCACGGACGCGGCCAGCGGTGCGGCGGGGGCGAGAGGAGAAGGAGGCGCCGACCCGGACGGGACCGTTGGTGCGGGCGGTGCACGGGGAAGCGGCGGCACGGACGCGGCCGACGGTGCGGCGCGGGGAAGCGGCGGCGCGGACGCGGCCGGTGGTGCGGGTGGGGTGCCGGAGGAAGGCAGCGAGCGGGGTGGAACGGGGGTGGCCGGTGGGCCGGATTCCGGTGGCGCCATCGTTGTCCCTGGGGTGCCTTCCGGTGCGGACTCCGCCGGTGCGGAGGTCGACCCCGTCGGCCACGTGCCGGGGCGGGAGGACGACCGGCGTCGGGGGCTGCGGGTGCCGGCCGGGGTCGGTCTGGTCGTGCTGGTCGCCGCCTGCGTGTTCGGCGGCATGGCCATCGCCAAGTACCAGACGGGGTCCGGGGAGCGCGGTCCCGAAGCCCGTCTGGACACCCCTGCCACACCCGGCACCGGCCCCGCCTCGCCCGCACCGGCCATCGACGTCCCCGTCCCCGGGTCCTCCGGCCCCTCCTCCGAACCGAGCCCCGACCCGTCCTCGGCGGAGCCGGCGGAACAGGAGCCCGAGCCGGCCCCGAAGCCGGAGCCGCCGAGCCCCAGGCCGGTGGTAACGCCGAAGGAGCAGGCCCCGGCACCGAAGCCGGCCCCCGCACCGGCACCGGTGGTGGGGGGCGGGCTTCGGACATGGATGAACGCGGGGACGCAGATGTGTCTGGAGATCCGTCGTAGTGCGGGTGAGGACGGGGCGACCGCGAACCAGTGGACGTGCAACAACTCCTCCAGCCAGAAGTGGACCACCACCAACCCGGGTGGGTGGACGACGCTCGTGCACATGGATTCGCGCAAGTGTCTGGAGATCCGGGCCGATTCCGTCGAGGACGGGGCGAGTGCCAACCAGTGGACCTGCAACGGCTCCCCGACCCAGAACTGGCGGTGGCAGGCGCAGCCCGGTGGTGGCTGGAGCCTGGTCAACGCCAACTCGGGGAAGTGCCTGAGCATCCGGGGCCAGGGCGACGGGGCCCTCGCCGTCCAGCAGCCCTGCGACGGCAGCCCCCTCCAGACCTGGAACTAGGTTCCGGGCCCGTCCGGCGCCCTCGCACGGGGCGCCGGACGGGGCGCGATGTCCGCGGACTATTGCCTTTGTCCGCTCACCGAGCTGGGCTTTCGCCGTCCGGGACGGCGGACAAAGGGAGTTCGCCCGCACCTTGGCATCCGAGCCGTCAGACACGACGCAGGAGGCCACGAGAGATGAATCCTTTGTTCCGCCACCGCGACGAGGACCGGGGCGCGAGCGCCCACCGGGTACCGGCCCGGCACCGCAAGGCCGCACGGATCGCCTGCTGGTCGCTGGCCGGCACCCTGGCGGGCGCCCTGGCCTGGACCACCGCCTTCGGCCACGGTCCGGCCGGCGCGGGGGGCGGGAGCGACACCGTGGCCATCGCCGCGGCGCCCGTCTCCCAGGACCCCGGGCCGGTGGCCATGGAGCAGATCGTCGCGGCCGGGGACTCGGTCTTCGCACTGGCCTCCGACCACCAGGCCGTCTACGAATGGTCGGCCGGACGGGCGAACTGGCGGAAGATCCGGGGCGAGGCCCAGAAGCTCTACGCGGGCGGCGGCCACCTCTACGCGATCGAGCCGGGCCGCGGTGACATCGCCCAGTACGGTGGCGAGCCGAACCAGTGGACCCGCATCGGCGGCCCCGGCGCGGCCTTCGCCGCCACCTCCACGAACCTGTACGGCATCAGCCCCGACCACTCCGGGGTCTGGAAGTACAGCGGCCGGGGCGACAAGTGGGACAAGGTGGGCGACCGCGCGGGCGACCTGTACGCCGGGCCGGGCAAGGTGTTGTACGCGACCAACCCCGATACCAAGGACATCGTCAAGTACGACGGCCGGTGGAACGTCATCGGGGGCCACGGCGCCACGTTCGCCGTCACCGACGAGAGCTTCTTCGGACTGACCCCCGACCACAAGACCGTCGTCGAGTACGACCCGAAGAAGAACGCGTGGACCCCCGTCGGCGGGCCCGCCGACACCATCCTCGCGAGCAACACCCTCTACGCGACCCGGCCCGACACCGGCGAGCTCTACAAGTACAACGGGCACCCCTACAAGTGGAACCGCGTCAGCGGTCCGGCGGCCGCCTTCGCCACCAGCGGCGACCACCTCTACCGGCTCGCCCCCGACCACCGATCCGTCCAGCGGTACGACGGCAACGGCGCCGACGACAAGTGGGCCCCCCTCGGAGCCCCGCCGGCGCCGGAAGTCCCGGCCACGCCGGCGGAGAAGCTGGCACGCCTCGACGCCCTGACCCAGCTCGGAGACAAGGCGTTCGGCGACTGGATCGAGACCAGGGCCGCGCACCAGCTGGGCAAGCCCGACCGCTACGAGTTCAACTGGACCACGAACAACTGCAACGAGCCGGCGCCCGACAAGATCGGGACCTACGACTTCACCCCCGCCTGTGTCCGGCACGACTTCGGCTACCGCAACTACAAGGACCTCCAGGGGGAGGACGTCTTCCAGCACGGAGCGGACTGGAACGCTCCCAAGGACCGCGTCGACCGCATCTTCCACCAGGACCTGCTCGCGGTGTGCGACGAGATGGGCTTCCCCGTCCATCACACCAGCGCCGAACGCGCGGCCTGCGTCAAGGCGGCCGACGTCTACTTCGCGGCCGTCGTCGTGGCCCGCTGACCCGGCACGGACCACGAAGGGCCCGTCGCCCCCGCTCTGCGGGGGCGACGTTCCCCTACTCCACCCGCAGGGCGGCCAGGCGTTGGGCGAAGGGGATCAGGGTGGCCGCCGTCGTCGGGGGGAGGGAGGTGATCGCTCCGGTGGCCGAGCGGGGGGCGGCTATCGCGGCGGTGGTGTCCACGTCCGGGGCGGCGGGGGTGGAGGTGGGGGCGGGGGTCAGGAAGCGGGCCAGTTCCGTGCCCGCGCGGGTGATGCGCCGGTCCAGGCCCTCGTCGCCCCAGTCCGGCGAGGCGGCGTAGACGGCGGTGGGCAGGACGAGGGCGCGCAGGTAGGCGAAGAGGGGGCGCAGGGCGTGTTCGGTGACCAGGGAGTGCCGGGCGGTGCCGCCGGTCGCGCCGAGGAGGACGGGGGTGCCGGTGAGGGCGTCCTTGTCGAGGAGGTCGAAGAAGGACTTGAACAGGCCGCTGTAGGAGCCGGCGAAGACCGGGGTCACGGCGATCAAGCCGTCCGCGGCCGCCACCGCGTCGAGGGCGGCGGCCAGGCGGGCGGACGGGAAGCCGGTGATGAAGTGCCCGGCGATGTCGGTGGCGAGGTCGCGCAGCTCGATGACTTCGGGGCCGGTGCCGGGGGCCGGGCCGGCGGCCGCCGCCGCGGCCGTGAGGGTCGCGGCGGTGAGGCGGTCGGCGAGGAGGCGGGTCGAGGAGGGGGTGCTCAGTCCGGCCGATACGACGACGAGCTTCATGCGCGCGCCTCCTCGGTGGTGGCGGGAGCGGCCGCGGCGGCGACGCGGGCCGCGTGGGTGGGGGCGTCCGGGACGCCGGCGGGGCGCAGGTTCGCGAATTCCTTGCGCAGGACCGGGACGACCTCTTCGCCGAGGAGGTCGAGCTGCTCCAGGACGGTCTTCAGGGGCAGGCCCGCGTGGTCGATCAGGAAGAGCTGGCGCTGGTAGTCGCCGGCGTAGTCGCGGAAGGAGAGGGTGCGCTCGATGACCTGCTGCGGGGAGCCCACGGTGAGGGGGGTCTGGGAGGTGAACTCCTCCAGGGAGGGGCCGTGGCCGTAGACGGGGGCGTTGTCGAAGTACGGGCGGAACTCGCGGACCGCGTCCTGGGAGTTCCCGCGCATGAAGACCTGGCCGCCGAGTCCGACGATGGCCTGTTCGGGGGTGCCGTGCCCGTAGTGGGCGTAGCGCTCGCGGTAGAGGCTGACCATCCGCTCGGTGTGGGAGGCGGGCCAGAAGATGTTGTTGTGGAAGAAGCCGTCGCCGTAGTAGGCGGCCTGTTCGGCGATCTCGGGCGAGCGGATGGAGCCGTGCCAGACGAAGGGGGCGACGCCGTCGAGGGGGCGGGGGGTGGAGGTGAAGGACTGGAGGGGGGTGCGGAACTTGCCCTTCCAGGTGACGACGTCCTCGTCCCACAGGCGGCGCAGCAGGGCGTAGTTCTCGATGGCGAGGTCGATGCCGTCGCGGATGTCCTTGCCGAACCAGGGGTAGACGGGGCCGGTGTTGCCGCGGCCCATCATGAGGTCGACGCGGCCGTCGGCGACGTGCTGGAGCATCGCGAAGTCCTCGGCGATCTTCACCGGGTCGTTGGTGGTGATCAGCGTCGTGGAGGTGGAGAGGATCAGGTTCTCGGTGCGCGCGGCGATGTAGCCGAGCATCGTCGTCGGCGAGGAGGGGACGAACGGCGGGTTGTGGTGCTCGCCGGTGGCGAAGACGTCGAGGCCGACCTCCTCGGCCTTCTGCGCGATGGCGAGCATGGCCTTGATGCGGTCGTGCTCGCCGGGCGCGCGTCCGGTCGTCGGGTCGGTGGTGACGTCGCCGACGGTGAAGATCCCGAACTGCATGGCTCCCCTTCCAAAGTTGTTTAGAATTCAACTATACCCGTGAACGGAGGGCGGCAGCGACCTATTCCCGCCTGTCGGGGGCGCCCCGGACGGGGAGCGGGGGTAGGGTGCGGGCCGTGTCCGGGTATGAGCGTGACCTCGTCGGGTACGGCGCCGAGCCGCCGCATGCGGGCTGGCCGGGCGGGGCGCGGGTGGCCGTGAGCCTCGTGCTCAACTACGAGGAGGGCGCGGAACGCAACGTCCTGGACGGGGACGCCGGCTCCGAGGGGTACCTGCACGAGATCATCGGCGCGCCGCCCGTGGCGGGCGGACGGGACCTGAACGCCGAGTCGATGTTCGCCTACGGGGCGCGGGCCGGGTTCTGGCGGGTGCACCGGACGGTCACGGCACACGACGTGCCGCTCACCGTGTTCGCGGTGGGGCAGGCCCTGGAGCGCAACCCCGGCGCGGCGCGGGCGATGGGGGCCGCCGGGTGGGAGGTCGCGGGGCACGGGTGGCGGTGGATCGACTACCGCGACGTGCCCGAGGAGGTGGAGCGGGCCGACATCGCGCGGACGGTCCAGGCGATCGGGCGGCTCGTCGGGCGGCGGCCGGTGGGGTGGTACACCGGGCGGACGAGTCCGCGGACGCGGCGGCTGGTCGCGGAGGAGGGCGGGTTCCTGTACGACTCGGACGACTACGGCGACGACCTGCCGTTCTACGTCGGCGAGGGCGGGCGGCAGCGGCTGGTGGTGCCGTACGGGCTGGACGCCAACGACTTCAAGTTCCTGATCGTGCACGGGTTCACGACGGCCGACGACATGCTGGCGTACCTCGTCGACACCTACGACACCCTGCACGCGGAGGGGGCCGACCGGCCCCGGATGATGAGCGTCGGGCTGCACTGCCGGATCATCGGGCGGCCCGGGCGGATCCGGGCGCTCGACGGGTTCCTGCGGCACGTCGCACAGCTCGGCGGGGGCTGGATCACCACGCGCGAGCAGATCGCACGGCACTGGCTCACCGCGCATCCGCCGGCGGACCCGCAGGGGTGAGGGCCCCCTGCCGTCGGGGCGGCAGGAGGCCCTCGGCGCGCGGGGCGCGGATCAGCAGGCGCTGATGTATCCGAACCAGTCCAGCGGGGCGTTGCGGTCCTCGGAGTAGCCGCCGGGGGAGGTCCAGCCGAGGTTGCCGCCGTGGTCATAGAACTTCACGTGGTACTTGGACGGCTGGTTGTTGACCCAGGAGCCCGTGCCGCGGAAGGGGTTGGTGACCATCTTGCAGTCGTACATCTTGATCGGCGTGCCCTCGAAGTTCGGGAGCGGGTACAGGCACGCCCAGCCGCGTTCACAGGGGACGGCGAAGGAGCTCTGCGGCTGGGCGGCCGCCGTGTCGGTCGCCTGGGCCGGGGGCGTGATCGCGAGGGCGCCGAGGAGCGTGGCGCCGAGGGCGGCGAGGCGGATGCGCGTCGATGACATGGGTCTCCCCTTGGTCGTCCGGTCCCACCGGGTGGGCCGGGTGGCGGGGCGCCCCGTCGGCGCCCTGTCCGCCGGAAGACTGGCCCGGGCCGGAGATTGGCCGGACGGTCCGGATCGCGTCCGCGCAGGTCAAGGGGGTGGAAGGGGAGGACAACCCGGTTGTCCGGCGGACAACCGGGGGGTCAGTGGCCCTTGGCGACCTCGTCCGCGACGCTGAAGGCGGCCGCGCAGGACGGGCAGGCGGCCCGGCCGAAGAGGTGGGTCAGGCCGCGGGCGATGTCCTCGTGGCCCGCCCGTGCCGCCGTGCGGTGCAGGCGGGCGGGGAGCGGGGCGAGGGCGGACGGGTCGGCGGGGCGGAGGGCCGCCCTGGCCGGGTCGGCCGTCACGTGGTCACCGTCCGGGGCGAACACCCCGTGGTCGCCGAAGGCGATGAAGAGCGGCGCGGTGCAGGCCGGGCAGTCGAGCTCGTACTCCTGCTCGAACAGGCCCTCCAGGCGGCCCGCGCTCCACACCCGCTCGCCCTCGAAGGCCAGGACGCACTGGAGGAGGTAGACGAAGGCCGGGGCGTCGTCCGTCGCGGCGTCGAGGAGGGCGCGGGCCACCGGGAGGAGGGCGGTGATCTCGCGCGCGTAGCGGGCGGAGCGCTCGGCGTCCGCCGCCGAGACGATGAGGCCGGCCATCAGGACCGCGTCGAGCGGGGCGCCCGGGGCGCGGCCGGCGGCGATGGCGGCCAGGTACGGGAGGGCGGCGAAGCTGTCGTCGTAGACGGAGCCCTGGTGACACAGGTCGTCCCACAGCTCGCCCCAGACGCGGCCGTCCTCCTCACCGCCGAGGCGGGCGAAGGCGGCGGGCAGGTCGTCCGAGGGGCGCGCGATCATGGGTGGGCATTCTTCCGCACGCCGCTCCGGAGGAGGACGGCGCCCCCGGAGCGGTGGGCTCCGGGGGCGCCGGGCGGGCGCCCCGGGGGCCGGGACGGCGGCGGGGTCAGTCGGTCGTGGCGATGGAACTGGCGGAGATGCCGAGGGGGGTCCACTCGGAGCCCTGGCCCGTCCAGCGGGAGACGGTCAGGTCCTCGCCGATGCGGTAGACGGAGTCGGTGCCCACGGTGAGGCCGACGCCCGCCGGGCCGATCGGGGTCCAGACGTCCGGCACGTTGGCGTACTTGAGGATCCGGCCGGTCGTGGAGTCGACCGCGAAGAGGCCGGCGCCGCCCGCGTACAGGGTGCGGGCCGGGCCGCCGATCCGGCGCCAGTTGCTGCCCTTGGCGTTGGCCTGCCAGATCTCCCGGCCGTCCGGGGAGAGCCGGGCCACGTAGTCGGGTCCGACGGCGAAGTCGGCTCCGGGGCCACCCGCGTCGACCCAGGAGTCGCCGAAGCCGGTGTAGCGGAACAGGGCCCCGGTGGCGGGGCTGGTCGCGAAGAGGCCCGCGCCGCCCGCGTACAGGCGGGCGGCGGCGGTGCCGATGCGGACCCATTCCGTGCCCTGGCCGGTCCACCGCATGACGGCGTCCCGGTGTTCGGTGATCCCGTAGAGGGCGTCCCCGGCGGTGACGAACTGGTCGCCGGGGAAGCCGATCTGGGACCAGGAGCTGGAGGGTTCGTCGTACTTGAAGATGCGGCCGTCGCCGGTGTTGGTGGCGAACAGGCCGGCCGTGCCGGCGTAGACCTTCTCGGCCGCCGGGCCGATGACCTTCCAGGTGCCGTCGCGGGCGGTCCACCGCAGGACGCTGCGCCGGTCCTGGGAGACGGCGTAAGCCGTGCCGGCCGGGGACTGTGGGACCGGGGTGGTGCTGGGGGCTGCCGGGGTGGGGGTGGCGGGCGTGGGGAGGGGGCCCGGGAAGGGGGGAGCGGGGTCTGGGCTGGGTGAGGGGGAAGGGGAGGGAGAGGGGGTGGGTGAGGGGGACGCGGACGGGGTGGGGGTCGCGGGGGTTCCCTGGCGGGGTGGGACGGGCCCGGGGGCCGGGGTTTCGGTGGCGAGGACGGTGTGCCGGTGGCCGATGAGGACCCCGGCGAGGGTGGCCCCCGCGATGACGGCCAGGGCGAGGAGGGCCGTCAGGACGGCCAGCGGGGTCCTGGCGGGCCTCGGGTGACGGGGTACGGGGGCGGCGGGGACCGCGGGGAGCCTGTCGAGGCGTTCGAGGACGACGCCCTCGATGACCTCGTGGCCGGCCCGGTCGTACCCGGTCCGCCGCCACAGCCAGCGGGCGTCCTCGCGTTGCTGTTCCAGGCTGTGGCGCAGCCTGATCAGCTCGGTGGACAGGGGCCGGTCCGCCGTCGCGGGCGGGACCCCGCCCGGCTCCGGTCCGGGGGCGCCGGCCGGTCGCGGGGCCAGGACGGGGAGCCGGTGGCGGGCGGCGGCCTCGCGCTGGGCCCGGGCGTCGGAGACGGCCCGCCGTGCGGACTCCTCGGCGGCGCGGGCGGCGACCAGCTGGTCGAGCGCCTGGTCCAGCCGTCCGCGTAATCGCTCCGGCGGTGCCCCGGACGCCGCCGGCGCCCCGGCGGCCTCCGGTTCGGGGACTTTGGCCTGATCCTGGAGCATCGCCATCAGGGACAGCAGCCCCTCCACCAGACGGCCCGAGGTGGCGAGGTCCTCCTGGGCCCGGCGCAGCGCCTCCTCCAGGCCGGGCGCGGGGGTGGCCTCGGCCTCCGCCTCGGCGTCGGCGGTCAGGGCCCGGGCGTGCAGGGCCCGGGCCCTGGTCAGGAGCTGCTGGCGGCCGCGGGGATCGCGGACGCACTCCTTGACGACGAGACCCAGGCGCCCGAGCGGGATGATCCGGGCGCCCGAACGGTATTCGCTCCAGGCCGTCTTGCCTCCCCCGAACCGCTGCGCCAGCTCCCGTACCGTCAGCCCTCCGGTGATCTGCCGCAGCAGCTCGGCCAGGTCGTTGGCGGCTTGCGAGCGGCCCTTCGGAGCTCCTTGTGGTCGTCCTGCCCTGGCCATGGTGTTCCCCCCTGGTGTCCACGGTCCGTGGCGGGTGTCCGCCCGCCGGGCCTGCGAGTGCAACAGGGAGGGTCGATCATGTCCATATCCATAGAGGGCGGGTGTCCGAAAGGCGCCCCGCGCCGGAAGGCCGGCCCCCGGGCGGGGGCCGGCCTTCGCGGGGCGGGGCGGGGTCAGGCGGCGAGTTCGGGCTCCGGGGCGGGGGCGGCCGGCTTCTTCCCGCCGCGCATGACCACGGTGGCCAGCAGGGCGGCGGCGAGCAGGCCGGCGGTGCCGAGGGTGAAGGTGGTGCCCATGGCGGAGGTGAAGGCCTCGCGGGCGGCGCGGACCGCGCCGGGGTCGCCGTGGGCGGCGGCCAGGGCACCGGCGAGGGAGTGCTTGGCCTCGGCGGGGGCGCCGGCCGGCATCTTCGCCGCGTAGCCGCTGGTGAGCAGCGAGCCGAGGATGGCGATGCCGAGGGCGGTACCGGCCTGCTGGATGGTGTCGTTCAGGGCGGAGCCGACGCCCGCCCGCTCCTCGGGGATGGTTCCCATCAGGGCGCCGACCGCGGCGGGCATGGCCACGCCGGCGCCGAGGCCGAGGAGGCCGAGGGCGACCGCCGGGACGGTGAAGCCGCCGTCGGCACCGACGGTGGTCAGCAGGGCGAACGCGGAGGCCATCACCAGCATGCCGGCCACGACCAGGGGGCGGTTGCCCACCCGGGCGGCCAGTCCGGCGCCGGCGCCGTTGCCGATGAGGGCGGCGACGGCCAGCGGCACGAAGGCGAGGCCGGCCTTGAGGGGCGAGTAGCCGAGGACGAACTGCAGGTACTGGGTGAGGACCAGGAGCAGGCCGCCGTTGCCGATCTGGACCAGGGCCAGGGAGAGCGAACCACCGCTGAAATCACGGTTCTTGAAGAGGACCAGCGGGACCATCGGGGAGTCGGTGGTGTTCTCCCGGACCACGAAGCCGACGAGGGCGACGACGGCGACGGCCAGGGCGGGGACGGAGCGGGCGGCGAAGGCGCCGTGCTGCGGGATCTCGATGATCCACCAGACGAGGGCGGTCATCCCGGTGGCGGAGAGGACGGCGCCGAGCGGGTCGGGCTTGGTCCAGGGGCCCTTGGACTCCGGCATGAGGGTGAGGGCGGCGACGACGGCGAGGACGACGACGGGGACGTTGATCAGGAAGATCGAGTGCCAGGAGAACCGGTCGATCAGGACGCCGCCGAGCACGGGGCTGCCGACCAGGCCGAGCATCGAGACGGAACCCCAGGCGGCCATGGCCTTCGGCCGCTCCCCCTCGTCGAAGACGGTGATGAGGATGGAGAGGGTGGACGGCATGATCAGCGCCCCGCCGACGCCCATGGCCACGCGTACGGCGATCACTTCGGCGGGACCGGCGGCGAACGTACCGGCGAGCGAGGCGGCGCCGAAGAGCAGCAGGCCGGTCAGCATGACCCGGCGGCGGCCGAACCGGTCGCCGAGGCTGCCCGAGGTGAGCAGGAGGCCGGCGAACACCAGGATGTAGGAGTCGAGGATCCACTGGGTGTCCTGGGCGCTCGCGCCGAGGTCGGCGGTCATGGAGGGCACCGCGACCGTCAGGGCCATGGAGTCGACGACGAGGACCAGGGTGCTCAGGCAGAGCACGATCAGGATCCACCAGCGGCGTGGGTTGCGGGTTTCCATGGGTGGTTCCCTCTCGGCTTCGCGGGCGGCGCCGGCGCTCGGTGGTGCGTACGGCGTTGCTTGATGCGAACACTGTACGCAGGCTGGAACGCTGTACGCAAGAGGCTGCCGCCGTACGCACACCGCCCTCCGGCCCGAACGGGCCGGAAGGCGGGCGGGGGTGAGAGCGGGTCAGATCAGACGGTCGCGAGGAACGCGCGGACGGCGGCGGCGAAGCCGTCGGGGTCGGCCTGCTGGACGAAGTGGTCCGTGTCCAGGGGGTGGTAGGCCGTGCGGGGACGGCGGGCGGCCATGGCGAGGGCCTGCCCGGCGGGGAGGACCTGGCTGCGCAGGCCGTGGACCAGGAGGGCCGGGCAGTCGGTGGCGAGCCACTGCTCCCAGTGGTCGCCGTGGACCAGGGTCTCGGAGTCGACCGTGTCCTGAGGGTGGAACGGGAGCCGCCAGCCGGAGCCGTCGGCCAGCGGGCGCAGCACCGGTCCGAGGACGGGGGCCAGGGGGCCGCAGGCGTGGGCGAGTTCCTCGCGGGTGGGCGCCGTGTAGGGGAAGCCGAGCACGAAGGAGAGGGGGCTCGCGCCGTGGTCGGGCAGATCGGCGGCGGTGTCGACGTTGATCAGCGCCTCGACCAGCCCGGGGCGTTCGGCGGCCAGGTGGCAGGCGTTGATGGCGCCGAGCGAGTGGCCGAGGAAGACCGCCCGGCCGATGCCGAGGTGGTCGAGGAGGGCGACGAGGTCGGCGAGGTAGCCGGCGCGGGTGTACTCGGGGGCGCGGTCGGAGTCGCCGTGGCCGCGCTGGTCGGGGGCGATCACCCGCCACTCGGGGCCGAGGGCGGCGGCCAGGGCGGCGAAGGAGGCCCCTTCGGAGAGGTGGCCGTGGAGGGCGACCAGGGGGCGGCCGGCGCCGCCGAAGTCCAGGTAGGACAGGGCGCGGCCGTCGACGGTCAGGGTGGCGCGGGTCGGCTGGGCGGTGACGGTGGCGGCCATGTCGGCTCTCCCTCGGGTCGGTTGGGGTGGCGGGCTTGCCGAGATCGACTATACGCACGTCTATGACACTTGTTCAATACGCTTGTATGAATCCTCGGTGTCCCCACCGGCCGCGTCCGGTTCCCCGCCTCCGTTCAACCGGGATCCCAAGGAGCCGCCACGAGCCGGCGAGGCCCTCTTGAGAGGGCCTTGAGCCGCACCCGAGCGGCGGCCCCGAAGCTTTCGGCCAAGGCCGCACGAGGTGGGGAGACGCAATGGGTCACTGTCCGCAAGGCGGCCGGAGCGTCCTCGATCCGCATGCCGGCCGGTACGCCGCGCGGACCGCGGGCATGACGGCCTCGGAGATCCGGGCGCTGTTCGCGGTCGCCAGCCGGCCCGAGGTGGTCTCGCTGGCCGGCGGGATGCCGAACCTCGCGGCACTGCCGCTGGAGACGATCGCCGCCGAGACCGCGCGGATCATCGCCGAGGACGGGCTGACGGCCCTCCAGTACGCCTCGGCGCAGGGCCTGCCGGTGCTGCGCGAGCAGATCTGCGAGGTGATGTCCCTGGAGGGCGTCGCCGCCCACCCGGACGACGTCCTCGTGACGGTCGGCTCGCAGATGGGCCTCGACCTGGTGGCCCGGCTGTTCTGCGACCCGGGGGACCTGGTGGTGGCCGAAGGCCCCTCGTACGTCGGCGCGCTGGGTTCCTTCGCCGCCTACCAGGCGGAGGTCGCGCACGTGGCGGTCGACGCCCACGGGCTGGTGCCGGAGGGGCTGCGGGCGGCGCTGCGGCAGGCGCGCAACGCCGGGCGGCGGGTCAAACTCCTGTACACGGTCCCGAACTTCCACAACCCGTCCGGGGTGACGCTGGCCGTCGAACGGCGGGCGGAGATCCTGGAGATCTGCCGCACCCACGGCGTGCTGGTCGTCGAGGACAACCCGTACGGGCTGCTCGGCTTCGACGGCCGGACCCACCCGGCGCTGCACTCCATGGACCCGGAGAACGTGGTCTACCTCGGCTCGTTCTCCAAGACCTTCGCCTCCGGACTGCGGGTCGGCTGGGTGCTGGCGCCGCATCCGGTGCGGGAGAAGCTGGTGCTGGCGGCCGAGTCGGCCACCCTGTGCCCGCCCACCCTCAACCAGATGATCGTCTCGCGCTACCTGGCGACGCAGGACTGGCGCGGGCAGATCGCCGTCTTCCGGGAGAACTACCGCGAGCGGCGGGACGCGATGCTCCGCGCCCTGGAGGACTTCCTGCCGCCGGGCTGCTCCTGGACCGAGCCGGACGGCGGGTTCTACGTGTGGGTGAAGGTGCCCGAGGGCGTGAACACGAAGGCGATGCTGCCGCGCGCGGTGGACGCGCGGGTGGCGTACGCGTCGGGCACCGGGTTCTACACCAACGGGCTCGGCGCCCGCCGGATGCGGCTGTCCTACTGCTACCCCTCCCCGGAGCGGATCCGCGAGGGCGTGCGCCGGCTGGCGGGGGTGCTGGAGGCCGAACCGGCCCTCGCGCCCGCCTTCCGTCCGGTCGCGGGGCTGCGGGAACGCGCGCCGGAAACGGTCTGACGGGCGCGGGACCCCGCGCGCCGTCCCCAGACGAAGGGACACCACGACGGTGAACAGCACCTGGTTCCGGCGCTACACCACGGCCACGGGGTACGGGCCGCGGCTCGTGTGCTTCCCGCACGCCGGCGGCTCAGCGACGGCCTTCAAACCCCTGGCCCACGCCCTGCCCGCCGACTTCGACGTGCTGGCCGTCCAGTACCCCGGGCGCCAGGACCGGTTCGCGGAGGAGCCGTTCACGGACCTGGAACGGCTCGCCGACGCGGTGGCCGGGGAACTGGCCCGCGAACTGGCCTCGGACCCCGGGCGGCCGTACGCGCTGTTCGGGCACAGCATGGGCGCGCTCGTCGCGTTCGAGACGGCGCTGCGCCTGGAGCGGGCCGGACTGCCCGGCCCCCGGCGGCTGTTCGCCTCCGGCCGGGGCGCGCCGGACTCCCGTTCGGGTGAGCGCTACCGGTACTACGAGGACGCCGACGTGCTGGCCGAGCTGCACCGGCTCAGCGGCACCGACCGGGTGCTGCTCGACAACCCCGAGGTGCTGGAGATGGTGCTGCCGGCGCTGCGGGCGGACTACCGGGCCGTCGGCCGTTACGTCTGGGGCGGCGGCGGGCCGCTCGCCGCCCCGGTGACCGCCCTGATCGGGGACGCGGACCCGGTGGTGGCGGTCGCGGAGACCCCGGCGTGGGAGGCGCACACCACGGGCGGGTTCGCCCTGGAGGTCTTCCCCGGCGGGCACTTCTACCTCAACGACCAGATGGGCCGGGTCGCGGCGGCGGTCACCGAGGGGCTGCTCGCCCGGGCCTTCGCCGCCTGAGCGCGGCGCGGACGGGCGGACGGCCGGCCGGGCCGCGGGATCGGCGGATCCCGCGGCCCGTCCGGTGCGTGGGGCCGGTCCGCCCGCGCGTCCGGCCGGGCCCGTCAGAGGACCGCGCCGTCCCTGGTCCGCCGGCGCAGGCTCGGCCTGCTGGACTGGGAGAGGTCCTTCCACATGTCGGACAGACCGGTGACGGTGCGGGCCGCGAACAGGCGGCGGATGGACACCTCCTGGTGCAGCTCCGCCCGGATCAGGCCGACCAGCCGGATCGCCCGCAGGGAGTTGCCGCCGAGGTCGAAGAAGTCCTCGTCGATGCCGACCCGGTCCAGCTCCAGCACCTCGGCGAAGGCCTTGGCGAGGATCCGCTCGGTGTCGTTGCGCGGCGCCTTGTAGCTCCCGGCGCCGGACTCCGGCTCCGGCAGCGCCGTCCGGTCCAGCCTTCCGTCCGGCGTCACCGGCAGGCGCTCCAGCACGGTGAACACCGACGGCACCAGGGCCTCCGGCAGCCAGCCGGCGGCGAACCGGCGCAGTTCCTCGGCCGATACGGTGCGGCCGGCGACCGGGACCACGTAGGCGACGAGGCGCTGCTGGCCGGAGCCGTCCTCCCGGACGGCCGCCGCGGTCTGCGCCACGCCGGTGTGCTCGGAGAGCACCTCCTCGATCTCGGCCAGCTCGACGCGGACCCCGCGCACCTCGGCCCGGGTGCCGGGCCCGCCCACGTACTCGAGCAGGCCGTCGGTGCCCCAGCGCACGCGGTCCCCGGTGCGGTACATGAGCCCGCCGGCCGGGCCGAAGGGGCAGGACACGAAGCGCTCGGCGGTGGCCCCGGGGCGGCCGGCGTAGCCGCGTGCCACGCCGGGTCCGGCCACGTACAGCTCGCCGGCCACGCCGACGGGGACCGGCGCCAGACCCGGGCCCAGCACGTAGAGGGAGGATCCGTCGGCGGCGCGGCCGACCGCGCCCGCGTGGCGCACCGGTTCGCCGGCGGCCAGGACGTGGCGGGCGGCGGACCCGGCCGTCTCGGCCGGGCCGTAGCCGTGGACGATCGTCAGGTCGGGGCAGGCCTCCCGGACCCGCCGCAGCGCGGCGGCGGGCACCCGCTCGCCGCCGCCGGTCCAGACCTCGCGCAGTCCGGCGAGGCGCTCGGGGCGGTCGGCGGCGACCGCCGAGAACAGGCCCGCGGGCAGCCACAGGGTGGTGATGCCGTGGGTCTCGCGCTCCTCGGCGAGCGCGTCGACGTCCAGTCCCCCCGGGGGCGCCACGACGACCCGGCCGCCGTTGAGCAGGGGCGCCCAGAGTTCGAGGGCGAGCGCGTCGGAGGTGTGCGGGGCGTGCCACAGCACGGTGCTGCGGGCGGCGTGGCGCCAGCGGGCGTCCAGGGCGAAGCGGGCCGCGCCCCGGTGGGTCACGGCGACCCGGGCGCCGCCGTCCGGTCCGGAGCCGGGCAGCAGGGCGAGAGCCGCGTCCGGGTGCGGGGCGGGCGCGGCCTGCGGGGCGGCGTCGCCGGTCTCCGCCAGCAGGTCCTCGATCAGGAGCCGCTCGGCGCCGGGGAGGTCGGGGAGCGTGGCGGCGGCGGTGGTGAGCAGTACGCGCGCCGGCGCCGTGACGGGCTCCGGGGAGGCGGGGTCGAGGGGGAGGTAGGCCGCGCCGGCCTTGGCCACGCCCAGCAGGGCGACGGCCAGCTCCGTCGAGCGGGGCAGCGCCACCGCGACGAGCGCCTCGGGTCCGGCCGTCCGCCGGCGCAGTGCCCCGGCCAGGCGGGTGGAGCGGGCGTCGAGTTCCCGGTAGGAGAGCGCGAGGTCGCCGCAGACCAGGGCGAGGGCTTCGGGGTCCCGCTGGGCCTGGCGGGCGAAGAGCTCCGGAATGCTCGCGTCCGCTTCATTCGCGTCCGTGGCGTCCGGCGCGTCCGTGGCGTCCGGCGCGGGCAGCACCCGGTCGCGCCCGGCGCCGGCCAGCACGTCGAGCGCGCCGACCGGCCGCTCGGCGCCGGCCACGGCGGCACGGACGTACGCGATCAGCTCCTCGCCGATGAAGCGCAGTTCGGCGCGGTGGTAGAGGCCGGCGGGGGCGTCGAGGCGGATGTAGAGGTCGCTGTCGGCGCTGCCGTCGGTGTAGACGCCGATGGACAGCTCCTCGAAGGTGCCCGTGGTGGCGCCGGAGTAGCGGGCCGGGCTGTCGCCGAAGCGGAGCTGCTCGGCGAACTCGACGACGTTGACTACGGCGCCGAAGCTGCCGCGGCCGCTCAGCTGCGTCCCGCTCGCGCGCTGGATGTCGGAGTAGTGGCAGGCGGCGTGGTCGAAGATCTCGTAGGTCTCGTCGGCGAGGGCGTCGGTGACCTCGGCGAAGGTCGCGCCGAGCGGTATCGCGGCCCGTACCGGCACCACGTTGACGGCCAGGCCGGGCGTGCGGCTGGCCACCCCGACGCGGTTGCTGACGGCCAGGGAGAAGAGGAACTCCGGGCGGTCGCAGCGGTGGCGCAGGAAGACGGCGGCGGCCGCGGTCAGCAGCTGCGACTTCCACACGCCCATGGCCTCTGCGGCCTCGGTCCAGGTGTCGGCCTCGGCGCGCGGCACGGTCAGGGTGCGGCTGACCATGCCGATGGTCTCGGCCACCTCGGACCAGCGGTCGGCGCTGCTCAGGGGCTCGGAGAGGGCGGCGCGCTGCGCGTCGGAGAGGACCACGCGCGGGACCTGGGCGGGGGCGGGGGCGTCCCGGAGGTAGTCGCGCCAGAACGCGGTGTCCTCGGTGAACCGCTCGGAGGCGAGGTACTCGACGGCCTCGGCCGCGAAGGACCCGGCGTCCCACGGGTGCGCGGGCTCCGGTACGGGCTCGCCCCGGACCAGCGCCGTGTAGACCTCGGCGAGGCGGCGCGAGAGCAGGCCGCCCGCGCCGAACCCGTCGGAGATCAGGTGGTGGTAGGCGATCACCAGCAGGGAGCGGGCCTCGCCCAGCCTGACCGTGCCGAGCCGGAAGAGGAGGTCCCGTTCCAGGTCGAACGGCTCGCGCACCATCTCGGCCAGGGCTTCGCGAGCCGCCTTCTCGGGGTCGGCCGCGTCCGCGAGGTCGAGGAAGAACGGCTGCCAGTCCCCCAGTTCGCGGGGGACCAGCCGCAGCCCCTCGCCGGCGTCGACGAAGTTGACGCGCAGCACCTCCGCCTCGCCCATCACGTGCAGGAACGCGTTCCCGATGGCCGTCCGGTCCAGCTCACCGTCCACGTCCCACATGGTCAGCGCGTGGTTGGGCGTGTCGGGCGCCATCACCTGCGCCCGCCACATCCCCTCATGCGCGGACGACACACCGAACGAAGGCACACAGATCAACCCCTCAGCAGACAGGCCCGGGAACCGGCGGAACTCGCAGATCACCCCCACCTTCGGGGAAGCCCCGCGGTCCTTCAAGACACCTGGGCGCCGGGCGGTTCGGGCGCCCGCGCAGGTGGTGTGTCCCGCCGGCGGGACACACCCTCCGGCGGGACGGGCGCCGGCGGCGCCCGGGTCTCACCGTGCTCCGGACCCGGCCAGCAGGCCCGTGATGTGCCCGGCGATCCGGCGCGGCGAGGGCTGGCGCAGGACCAGGTTCGCCCGCAGCTTCAGTCCGGTCGAGGCGGTCAGGCGCTTGCTCAGTTCCGCCGACAGCAGCGAGTCGAACCCGATCTCCTTGAACTCCTGGTCGGGGTCGACCGAGGCGCTGGAGGCGTGCCCGAGCACGAGCGCGACCTTCTCCACGACGTGCGCGAGCACGAGCGCCGCCGCGTCCTCGCCGGAGAGACCGGCGAGCCGCTCCGGCAGGGGGACGGCGCGCTCCCGCGCGCCGTCCCCGTCCGCCGGGGGGAGTTCGGCGGCGGCCGCCGCCGTCCGGGCGGAGGCCAGCCAGTAGCGCTGCCGCTGGAAGGCGTACGTGGGGAGGTCCGCCCGGGGACGCTCCCCGAACAGCGCGTTCCAGTCGACGGACCCGCCCCGGACGTGGAGGCCGGCGAGGGAGCCGAGGACGGACTCCGTCTCGTCGCGGTCGCGGCGGGAGGAGGCCAGCACCAGGGCGTCGTCGAGGTCTTCGACGATCTCCTGGACCGGGACGGTCAGCACGGGGTGCGGGCTCATCTCGATGAACACCCGGAACCCGTCGTCGGCCATCCGCCGGACGGAGGATTCGAAAAGGACCCTTTCGCGCAGGTTGTCGTACCAGTACTCGGGGTTCAGCCGGCCGGTGTCGATGACCTCGCCGTACAGGGTCGAGTAGAAGGGGACCGCCGAGGGCCCGGGGCTGATCCCGGCCAGCGGCGCGGTCACCTGGTCGCGGACCCGGGCCACCTGGGGGGAGTGGGAGGCGTAGTCCACCGATATCCGCCGGGCCTGGGCGCCGTCGGCCTTCATCTTCTCGACGAACTCGTCGAGCGCCTCCGGCTCCCCGGAGACCACGACCGAGCGGGGGCCGTTGACGACGGCGACGCTGATCCGGCCGCTCCAGGGGGCCAGGCGCTCCTCGACGACGTCGGCGGACTCCGCGACCGAGGCCATCCCGCCGTATCCGATCAGGTCCACCAGGGCCCTGCTGCGCAGCGCGACGATCCTGGCGGCGTCCCGCAGGGACAGCGCGCCGCTCACGCAGGCGGCGGCGATCTCGCCCTGGCTGTGCCCCACCACCGCGGCCGGTTCCACGCCCCAGGAGCGCCACAGGCCGGCCAGGGAGACCATCACCGCGAACAGCGCCGGCTGGACCACGTCCACCCGGTCCAGGGAGGGCGCGCCCTCCACGCCGTGCAGCACGTCGAGCAGTGACCAGTCGACCCACTCGGAGAGGGCGTCCGCGCAGGCGTCGAGCTGCCGGGCGAAGGCCGGGAAGTCGGCGTACAGCCGGCGCCCCATGCCCGCCCACTGCGAGCCCTGCCCGGGGAAGACGAAGGCGACGCCGCCGGGCGTGCCGGCCGCTCCCCGCACCACCGCCGGGGATTCGGCGCCCGTGCCGAGGGAGGCGAGCGCCTCCAGCAGCCCGTCGCGGCCGCGCCCGAGGACCACCGCGCGGTGCTCGAACCGCGTACGGGCCGACACCAGCGAGGCGCCGACGGCGGCGAGGTCGGCGTCCGGGCCGGCGGCGAGGAAGGCGCGCAGCTTGGCGGCCTGTCCCTCCAGGGCGGCCGCGCTCTTGCCCGACAGCACCCAGGGCACCAGTCCGCCGGGCAGGGCGGGGCCCGGGGCGGGCGCCTCGGCGGGCTCCTGCGGCGGGGCCTCCTCCAGGATGACGTGGGCGTTGGTGCCGCTGACCCCGAACGAGGAGACCCCGGCGCGGCGCGGGCCGTCCGCCCGGGTCCACTCCCGTCCCTCCACCAGCAGTTCGACTCCGCCGGAGGACCAGTCGACGTGCCGTGAGGGCTCCCCGACGTGGAGGGTCCTGGGCAGGTGGCGGTGGCGCATGGCCATCACCGTCTTGATGACCCCGGCGACGCCGGCGGCCGCCTGGGCGTGCCCCATGTTCGACTTCAGGGAGCCCAGCCACAGCGGGCGGCCCTCGGGCCGTTCCCTGCCGTAGGTGGCGAGCAGCGCGTCCGCCTCGATGGGGTCGCCGAGGACGGTGCCGGTGCCGTGGGCCTCGACGAGGTCCACCTCGGCGGGGGCGACCCCGGCGTCGGCCAGGGCCCGGCGGATCACCTTCTCCTGGGCGCGGCCGTTGGGGGCGGTCAGGCCGTTGCTGGCGCCGTCCTGGTTGACGGCGGAGCCGCGGACGAGGGCCAGCACCGGGTGGCCGTTGCGGCGGGCGTCGGAGAGCCGCTCCAGCAGCAGGACGCCCACGCCCTCGGCCCAGCCGGTGCCGTCCGCCCCGTCCGCGAAGGCCTTGCAGCGGCCGTCGGGCGAGAGGGCGCCCTGCCGGGCGAACTCCACGAAGGCGGCGGGCGAGGACATCACCAGCGCCCCGCCCGCCAGCGCGAGGGAGCACTCCCCCGCGCGCAGCGACCGCACGGCCAGGTGCAGGGCCACCAGCGAGGAGGAGCAGGCGGTGTCCAGGGAGACGGCCGGGCCGGTCAGCCCCAGCTCGTACGCGACGCGGCCGGAGGCGACGCTGAGGGAGCTGCCGTACAGCAGGTAGCCCTCCAGCTCGCGCTGCCCGGCCTCCAGGAAGCGCCATCCGTACTCGGTCGAGCTCACCCCGGAGAAGACGCCGACCTCGTCGCCGCGGACGTCGGCGGGGACGATCCCGGCCCGTTCGAAGGCCTCCCACGAGGTCTCCAGCAGCAGGCGCTGCTGCGGGTCGGTGGCCAGGGCCTCGCGGGGGCTGATGCCGAAGAACTCGGCGTCGAAGCCGGCCGCGTCGGCCAGGAAGCCGCCCTGGCGGACGTAGGCGCTGCCGGGGGCGTCGGGGTCCGGGTCGTACACGTCGCGCCAGCCGCGGTCGGCGGGGAAGGCGCCGACGACGTCGCGGCCCTCGCGGACCACCTCCCACAGTTCCTCGGGCGAGGACACGCCCCCGGGGTAGCGGCACGCCATGGACACCACGGCGATCGGTTCGCCCCGGCCGGCCTTGAGGTCCTCGTTCTCCCGGCGGAGGCGGTCGCGTTCCTCCAGGAGGGTGCGGAGCGCCCGCTGGACCCGGTCCGCGCCCTCCGCCGTCTGATCCGCGGAGTTGGTCATGTCACTACCTCTTCTCATCCAGGGCCAGGTCGAGCAGGGCGTCCAGGTCCATGCCCGCCAGTTCGTCCGTGCCGGGGTCCTCGTCCGCCGGCCGCGCGGCGCCGTCCTCCCCGGGCGGGGCCGCGCACGCCAGGACGGCCTCCAGGACGCCGGCCCGGCGCAGGGCGTCGATCGGGACGGTCCGCAGGACCTCCCTGATCTCGGCGTCCCGCGCCGGGTCCGGCTCCGGGGCTCCGTCCGTCCCGGCCGCGGGACGGAGCAGGGCGAGGAGGTGCAGGCCCAGCTCGTGGGGGGTCGGGTAGCTGAAGACGAGGGTGGACGGCAGGCGCAGCCCGGTGGCGGCGGACAGCCGGTTGCACAGTTCGACGCCGGTCAGCGAGTCGAAGCCGAGCTGGGTGAACGGCTGGTCGGCGTCGACGGCCCTGCCGGCCGGGTGGCCGAGGACGACGGCGGCCTGGTCGCGGACCCAGTCCACGGCGGCGGCCTCCGCCTCCGGCGCGGGCAGGCTCTCCAGCCGGGCGAACGGGTGCGCGGAGCCCGCGTCCCCGGCCGTGGCCGCCCGTGCGCGGCGGGGGCGTGCGCCCTCGGCGAGGCCGCGCAGGAGCGGCGGCAGCTCGTCGCCGGACCTGCCCCGCAGGCCCGCGAGGTCCACCCGGGCCGGGACGAGGACCGCCCGGTCGCTCGCGCTCGCCGCGTCGAACAGGGCCAGGGCCTCGGGGGTGGGCATGGGGGCGATGCCCATCCGGCGGAGCCGGGAGAGGTCGGCCCGGCCCAGGTCCCCGGTCATCCCGCTGCTCTGTTCCCACCAGCCCCAGCACAGGGAGGTGCCGGCCCGTCCGGACGCCCTGCGGTGGGCCGCCAGGGCGTCGAGGAAGCCGTTGGCCGCCGCGTAGTTGGCCTGTCCGGCGGTGCCGATCGTGCCGGCGAGGGCGGAGAAGTGGAGGTACGCCGACAGGGTGTGCCCGCGCGTCAGCTCGTCCAGGTGGACGGCGCCGGCCACCTTGGCGCGCAGGACGCGGTGCAGGCTCTCGGGGGTCAGCGACTCGACGGTGCCGTCCGCCAGCACGCCGGCCGCGTGGACGACGGCGGTCAGCGGGCGGCCGGCGGGCATGTCCGCGAGCAGCCCGGCCACGGCGGCCCGGTCGGCGATGTCGCAGGCCACGACCCGGACGGCGGCGCCGGCCTCCTCCAGCTCCGCGACCAGTCCGGGGACCCCGTCGGCGGCCGGCCCCCGGCGGCTCGCCAGCACCAGGCTGCGCACCCCGCGTTCGGTGACCAGGTGCCGGGCGACCAGCGAGCCGACGCCGCCGGTGCCGCCGGTGACCAGGACGGTGCCGTCGCCGAAGCCCTCGCCCAGTTCGAGGACGAGCTTGCCGGTGTGGCGGCCCTGGCTCATCTCGCGGAACGCCGCGCGGGCGTCGCGGACGTGGCGCACGGAGACCGGGCCGAGCCGCAGGCTGCCGTCGGCGAACAGTTCCATGACCTCCCGGAACATCGCCTGGAGGGCGTCCGGGCCGGCCGATCCGTAGAGGTCGAAGGCCCGGTAGTCGACTCCGGGGTGGTCGGCGGCCACCTGCCGGGGGTCGCGGATGTCCGTCTTGCCCATCTCGATGAAGTCGCCGCCGCCCGGGAGCAGGCGCAGGGAGGCGTCGACGTAGGCGTGCGCGAGGGAGTTCAGGACGACGTCCACCCCGCGGCCGCCCGTCGAGGCGAGGAACTTCTCGGCGAAGTCCAGGTCGCGCGAGGACGCCAGGTGCGCGTCGTCCAGGCCCTGGGCGCGCAGCGCGGGCCACTTGGCGGGGCTCGCGGTCGCGTACACCTCGGCGCCGGCGTGCCGGGCGAGCTGTACGGCGGCCGTGCCGACGCCGCCGGCGGCGGCGTGGATGAGGATGCGCTGCCCCTTCTTCAGCCGCATCACGTGGAAGAGGGCGTAGTAGGCGGTGAGGAAGGTGCTGGGGACGGACGCCGCCTCGGCGTGGCTCCAGCCGTCGGGGACGGGGGTCAGCAGGCGGTGGTCGGCGACGGCCACCGGGGCGAAGGCGCCGGGGAAGATGCCGGTGACCCGGTCTCCGGGCCGGAAGGCGGTCACGTCGCCGGCCGTCTCCAGGACCACGCCGGAGCCCTCGCTGCCGAGCCCGGCGTCGAAGTCGGTCCGGTCGATGAGCCCGAGGGCGATCGTGACGTCGCGGAAGTTGAGGCCCGCCGCCCGGACGGCGATGCGGACCTGCCCGCTCTCCAGGGGCGCCTCCACCTCGGGGCACGGCACCCACGTGAGGTTCTCCAGGGTGCCCTGGCGCGGGATGCCCAGGCGGTGCGCGCCCCGCGCGGGCGGTTCGAGCCGCCGGTCGGCGGGCGGGGCCGGGGCCAGGCGGGGCAGGAGCCAGGCGCCGTCGCGCAGTGCGAGCTCGCCCTCGCCGAGCCGCAGGGCGGCCGGGAGGACGGCGCCGGCGGTCTCCTCGTCGTCGACGTCGATGAGCCGGAACCTGCCGGGGTGCTCGGTCCCGGCGGAGCGGACCAGACCCCATACGGAGGCCCCGGGGAGGCTTTCGACGTCCTCGGCCGGGCCGGCGGCCTGGGCCCGGCGGGTGAGCACCACCAGGGTGGTTCCGGCGAGCCGTTCGTCGGCGAGGAAGCGCTGCACCAGGTCGAGCACGCGCTCGGCCGCCTCGCCCACGGCGGTGAGGGGGCCGGCGCCGGCCGGGACGAGGTCGTCCACGCGGAGCACGAGGTGGCGGGGGGCGTCCGCGCCGGAGGGGACCTCGGCGAGGGAGGCGTGGAGGGTGGCGCCGCCCGCCGCGGCGAGCCGGGCGGCCGGGCCGTCCCCGGCGCCGAGCACGCCCCAGGGCGCGGGGGCGGCGTCCCGGGGCTCCCGCGGGGCCGCGCTCCAGTCGAGTGCGTACAGGGGCGGCTCGTGGCCGGCGCCCGCCGGGCGCACCTGGTCGGCGGTGGCGGGGCGGAAGGTCAGGGCGTCGACGCGGGCGATCGCGCGGCCGCTCTCGTCGGCGATGTCCAGGGCGACGACGCCTTCGCCGGCGGGGGTGAGCCGGACGCGGACGGTCGGCCCGCAGCTCCCGGTGAGGGTCGCGCCGGACCAGGAGAAGGGCATCCAGCCCTGCTCCTCGGTGACGGTGATGACCCCGCCGACGACCACGGCGTGGAGCACGGTGTCGGTGAGCGCCGGGTGCAGGGCGAACCCGTCGCCGGCCGCCGCGCGGGCGTCCTCCGGGAGGGTGGCGAGGGCGAAGAGCTCCTCGCCGCGCCGCCAGACCTCGCGCAGTCCGCGGAAGGCCGGGCCGTAGTCGAAGCCGCGGTCGGCGAGGGAGTCGTAGAGGCCGTCGAAGGCGAGGCGCTCGGCGCCGGCCGGGGGCCAGGCCGACAGCGGTCCGCCGGGGCCGGCGCCGGCCGGTGCGGGGGCCGGGGCCGGGGCCAGGGTGCCCATGGCGTGCCGGGTCCAGCCGCCGGTGTGCGCGCCGTCCTCGGCGGGGCGCGCGTACACGTCCAGGGAGCGGCGTCCGTCCTCGTCCGCCGCGCCGACGACGGCCCGGACCCGGACCCCGCCCTCGTCGGGCAGGACCAGGGGGACCTCCAGGGAGAGTTCGCCGACGGCCGGGCAGCCGACGCGGTCGCCCACCGTCAGGGCCAGGTCGAGGTAGGCGGTGGCGGGGACGACGACCGAGTCGAACACGGCGTGGTCGGCGAGCCAGCCGTGGGTGCGCAGGGACCACAGGCCGGTGAAGACGGTCTCACCGGTGCCGGGGTGGTCCACCGAGGCGCCGAGCAGCGGGTGGTGCGGGGAGGTCAGTCCGGCGGAGGCCACGTCGGCGGTGGCGGTGCCGGCGAGGAAGTCCAGCCAGTAGCGCCGGCGCTGGAAGGCGTACGTGGGGAGGTCCACCGGCGGCTGCGTGCCGGTCAGGGCGGCCCAGTCCACGCGGGCGCCGCGGACGTGCAGTCCGGCGAGGGCTCCGGCCAGGCCCTCCGCCGGGCCCCGGTCGCGGCGGAAGGAGGCGATGACGTGGGCGTCGGCGCCCTCGGCGGCAAAGGCGTCCTGGCTGAGGCCGGCGAGGGTCGAGCCGGGTCCGACCTCGACGAAGACGCCGGCCCCGGCGGCGCGGGCGTGGGAGAGGGCCTCGTGGAAGCGCACGGGTGCGCGGACGTGCTCCACCCAGTGCGCGGCGGAGGTGAGCTCCCGGAGGGTGGCCTCGCGGCCCAGGAGGGTGGAGACGACGGGGATCCGCGGCCCCTCGCCCTCGGGGAAGGCGGGCAGGGCCGCCGCGAACTCCTCCAGGACCGGGTCCATGAGCGGGGAGTGGAAGGCGTGGTCGAACGGGAGGAGCTTGGCCGAGCGGCCGTCGGCGAGGAGCCGGTCGCGCAGGTCGTGGACCTCCTCGCGCAGGCCGGAGACCACCACCGAGTCGGGGCCGTTGACGGCGGCGACCGCGGTGCGGGCGTAGGGGGCGAGCAGGGCGCTGACTTCGGCCTCGGGGGCCCGGACGGCCAGCATGGCGCCGCGTTCGGTGACGGCCTGCATGGTGCGGCCGCGGGCGGCCACGATCCGGGTGGCGGTGTCCAGGTCGAGGGCCCCGGAGACGTGGGCGGCGGCGATCTCGCCGACGGAGTGGCCGATGAGGCGGTCCGGGAGCGGGCCGAACCGGGTCAGGGTCCGGTAGAGGGCGACCTGGAGGGCGAACAGCGCGGGCTGCATGACGTCCGTGCGGTCGGCGCCCTGCGGGTCGTCGGCCAGGAGCAGGGGCTTGAGGGGGAACGGGAGGTGCGCGTCGAAGCGGGCGCAGACCTCGTCGAGGGCCTCGGCGAAGACGGGGAAGGCCTCGCACAGGTCGCGGGCCACGCCGGTCCACTTGGCGCCCTGGCCGGGGAACATGAAGACGGTGCCGCCCCCTTCGGCGGCCGTACCGCGCACCACGGCGGGGTTCTCCGCGCCCTCGGCGAGGGAGGCGAGGGCGTCCAGCAGGCCCTCGCGGCCGCGGCCCAGGACGACCGCGCGGTGTTCGAAGACCGCCCGGCGGGAGACCAGGGAGGCGGCGACGGCGGCGGGGTCGGCCCCCGGGCCGGCGGCGGCGAAGGCGCGCAGCCGCCCGGCCTGGGCCCGCAGGGCCTGCTCCGAGCGGGCGGACAGCACCCACGGCAGCAGGCCGACGGCCCCGGCCGGGACCTGCTCGGCGGGCTCGGGGGTGTCCTCCTCCTCGGGGGCCTGTTCCAGGATGAGGTGGGCGTTGGTGCCGCTGGCGCCGAAGCTGGAGACGCCGGCCCTGCGGGGGCGGCCGGGCGCGGTGGTCCACTCGCGGGCCCCGGTGAGGAGTTCGACGGCGCCGGCGGACCAGTCCACGTGCGTGGAGGGGCGGTCCACGTGCAGGGTGGCGGGCATGACGCCGTGCCGCATCGCCATGATCGTCTTGATGATGCCGCCGACGCCGGCGGCGGCCTGGGTGTGGCCGATGTTCGACTTCAGCGAGCCCAGCCACAGGGGGTTGCCCGGTTCGCGGTCCTGCCCGTAGGTGGCGAGGAGGGCCTGCGCCTCGATGGGGTCGCCGAGGGTGGTGCCGGTGCCGTGGGCCTCCACGACGTCGACCTCGTCCGGCCGGACGCGGGCGTTGGCCAGGGCGGCCCGGATCACCCGCTGCTGGGCGGGGCCGCTGGGGGCGGTCAGGCCGTTGGAGGCGCCGTCCTGGTTGACGGCGGAGCCCCGGATGACGGCCCAGACGCGGCGGCCGTTGCGGCGTGCGTCGGAGAGCCGTTCGAGGACGAGCATGCCGACGCCCTCGGCGAAGCCGGTGCCGTCCGCCGCGTCGGCGAACGCCTTGCACCGGCCGTCGGCCGACAGGCCGCGCTGGCGCGCGAACTCCCGGAACACCTGCGGCGTCGCCATGACGGTGACCCCGCCGGCCAGCGCGAGGGAGCACTCGCCCTGCCGCAGGGACTGCACGGCCTGGTGCACGGTCACCAGCGAGGAGGAGCAGGCGGTGTCGGTGGAGACGGCCGGGCCCTCCAGGCCCAGCGCGTACGCCACCCGGCCCGAGGCCACGCTCAGCAGGGAGCCGGTCTGCGCGTAGCCCGAGATGGCCTCGGGGGTGTGGTGGTGGTTGCCGTAGCCGAAGTAGGCGAGGCCGGCGAAGACGCCGGTGTCGCTGCCGCGCAGGGTGTGCGGGTCGATGCCGGCCCGCTCCAGCGACTCCCACGAGGTCTCCAGGAGCAGCCGCTGCTGCGGGTCGGCGGCCAGCGCCTCGCGCGGGTTGATCTCGAAGAACTCGGCGTCGAAGTCGCCGGCGCCGTCCAGGAACCCGCCGGAGCGGGTGTAGCAGGTGCCCGGGCGGTCGGGGTCGGGGTCGTAGAGGCCCTCCAGGTCCCAGTGGCGGTCCTGCGGGAAGTCCGAGACCGCGTCGGCGCCGGCCCGCACCAGGTCCCACAGCTCCTCCGGGGAGCCGACGCCGCCCGGGTAGCGGCAGGCGACGCCGACCACCGCGATGGGCTCGGCGGCGGCGTCCGTCAGCTCCTGGAGGCGCTTGCGCGTCTCGATCAGCTCGATCGACGTCCGCCTGAGGTAGTCGAGGACCTCGGCGCTGTTGTCGTTCGTCATCGCTCTCCCCTAGCCGAGCTCTTTGTCCAGCAGCGCGAGGAGCTCTCCCGCTGAGGCCGAAGTGATCTGGTCGACGATGGCGACCGGTGATCCGGCGCCCGCCATCGCGCGGACTCGGCCCTGCAGCTCGCCGAGCAGAGTGGAAATGGTGGTGCGGTCCGCCGCTTCGAGCCGGAGGAAGGCGTCCTCCAGCCGGGCGCCCAGCCGTTCGATCTCCTGCGCCAGGGAGTCGGCCGGGGACGGCGGGGCCGCCGTCTCGAAGGCGAGGCCCTCGAACAGGAACAGGGCGAGGGCGGCCGGGTTCGGGTGGTCGAAGACGATCGTGGCGGACAGCTTCAGACCGGTCGCCGCCGACAGCTTGTTGCGCAGTTCCAGGGCGGTCAGCGAGTCGAGCCCGAGCTGTTTGAACGCCGTGTGCGGGCCGATCCGGGCGGTGTCGCGGTGGCCGAGGACGAGCGCGGTCTGCGTGCGGACCGCGTCGAGGAGCGCCGCCCGCGCCTCCTCGGGCGGCAGGGACGCGAGCCGCCGCGCCGGGTCCGGTTCGCCGTGGCCGCCGTCCCCCGGGCCCCCGGGGGCACCGCCCGGCGCGGCCAGCAGCGGGGAGACCGCGCCGGGGGCGGCGGGGTCCAGCCGGGCCGGGACCAGGACGGGCTCGTCCAGCGAGAGGGCCAGGTCGAAGAGGGCGAGCCCGTCCGACGAGGCCAGCGGCAGGACGCCCTGCCGGCGCAGGCGTACGACGTCGGTGTCGGCGAGGCCGGCGACCATCTCGCTGCGCTCGGCCCAGAAGCCCCAGCACAGGGAGGTGGCGGTCAGTCCGCCGGCCCGGCGGGCCTCCGCGAGGCCGTTGAGGAACCCGTTCGCCGCCGCGTAGCCGGCCTGTCCGGCCGTGCCGAGGACGCTCGCGACCGAGGAGAACAGCACGAACGCGGACAGGTCCAGGTGCCGGGTCAGCTCGTGCAGGTGCCAGGCGCCGCGGACCTTCGGCGCGAGGACCTCCGCCACCCGGTCCTCGGTCAGCGTCTCGACGACCCCGTCGGCCAGCACGCCCGCGCAGTGGACCACCGCGCTCAGCGGGTGCCCGGCCGGTACGGCGGCGAGGAGCGCGGCGACGGAGTCGCGGTCGGCGACGTCGCAGGCGACGACGTCCACGTGCGCTCCCGCGCCGGTGAGCTCGGTGCGCAGCGCGGCCGCCGCCGGGGCCTCGGGGCCCCGCCTGCCGGCCAGCAGCAGCCGGCGTACGCCGTGCCGCTCCACGAGGTGGCGGGCGAGCTTGGCACCCAGGCCGCCGGTGCCCCCCGTGATCAGGACGGTGCCGGAGCCGAGGGCCGGTACGCCGTCCGGGGCGCCCTCGGCGCGGGCCAGGACCGGGGTGGCCGCCGCTCCGGCCCGCAGCCGGATCTGGGGCGCGCCGGAGGCGGCCGCCGCCGGGAGGGCGGCGAGGGAGGCGGGCGTGCCGTCGGTGTCGACGAGCGTGAAGCGGCCCGGGTTCTCGGTCTGCGCGCTGCGGACGAAGCCCCAGACAGCGGCCGCGGCCGGGTCGGCGGGCGCCGCCGGGTCGTCGCCGACCGCGTCACGGGTCACGAAGACCAGGCGGGAGCCGGCGCACCGGTCGTCGGCGAGCCACTCCCGGGTGCGGCGCAGGACGGAGCGCAGGGTCCGCTCGACGCGGTCGGGGGTGCCGGCGCCGTCGGCGCCGGCGTCCGCGAGGTCGACGGGGGCGAGGACGACGGGGGGCACCGGCCCGTCCGGGGCGGCGGGTTCACCCGGGTCGGCGAAGACGCGCGCGTCCTGGTCCGGGGTGGCGGGGAGTCCGCCGGGGGCGGCGGGCAGGGGGAGGGGGGTCCAGTCCACCCGGAACAGGGAGTCGTGGTGGTCGAAGCCCAGGGCGGTCAGCTCCCCGACGTCGGCGGGGTGCAGGGTCAGCGCCTCGATGCCGCCGAGGGGGGTTCCGGCGCCGTCCGCGAGGGTCAGGGACAGGGTGTTCTCCCCGGCGGGCGCGAGGCGGACGCGCAGGACGCCGGGCCCGGCCGGCTCGGCGCGCAGGCCGGTGACGCGCCGGGGCAGCCAGCCTTCGGGCCGGGAGGCGTCGGTGATCCCGCCGAGGCCGGCCGGCAGGAGCGCGGCGTGGAGCAGTGCCGGGTGGAGCCGGTAGCGGCCGCCCGCGCCGTCGGCGGCGGGCAGCTCGGCCTCGGCGAGGAGGGTGTCGCCGTCGCGCCACACCGTGCGCAGGCCGCGGAAGAGGGGCCCGTAGCGGAAGCCGAGGGCGGACAGCCGGTCGTACTCGTCCTCGAACGGGACGGGGACCGCGCCGGCGGGGGGCCAGGCGGCGGGGAGGTCCTCGGGGCGGCCGGGTGCGGGGCCGGTTCCGACGGCGCCGGCGGCGTTGCGGGTCCAGTCCGCCTCGCCCTCGCCCCGGGAGTGGACGCCGATGGTCCCCTCGCCGTCGACGAGGACGCGGATCTCGCGCTCGCCCGTGCGGGGCAGCACCAGCGGGGCTTCCAGGGTGAGTTCGGCGACGGCGTCGCCGCCCGCGCGGTGGGCGGCCCAGAGGGCCAGTTCCAGCAGGACGGGGGCCGGTACCAGGGCGGCGCCGTGGACGGTGTGGCCGGCGAGCCAGGGGTGGCGTTCGAGGGAGAGCCGGCCGCCGGCCGCGACGCCGCCGGTGGCGCCGGAGCCCGCGGGCAGGTCGACGACGGCGTCGAGCAGCGGATGGTCGGACGTGCTCGCGCCGGTGCCCTCGGCGGGGGTGCCCAGCCAGTAGCGCTGGCGCTGGAAGGCGTAGGTGGGCAGTTCGGTGAACGGGCCGCCGTCGTCCGGGAAGGCGCTCTCCCAGGTCACCGCGGCTCCGGCGGTGAAGGCCTCGGCCGCCGAGCGGTGGAAGCGGGCGAGGCCGCCCTCGCCCCGGCGCAGGGTGCCCACGGCGAGGGCGTCCGCGCCCGCGTCGTCGAGGGTCTGTTCGACGCCGAAGGTCAGGACCGGGTGGGCGGAGGCCTCCACGAACCAGCGGAAGCCCTCGGCGGCCAGGGCCCGGGTCGTCTCCTCGAAGCGGACGGTGCGGCGCAGGTTGGTGTACCAGTACTCGGCGTCCAGGGCCGTCGTGTCCAGCCGGCCGGCGGTCACGGTCGAGAAGAACGGGATCCGTGCCGGGCGGGGCTTCAGGTCCGTGAGCAGGCGCCCGAGTTCCTCGCGGATCGCCTCGACGTGCGCGGAGTGGGAGGCGTAGTCGACGGGGATGCGGCGGGCCCGGATCCCGTCCGCCTCGCAGGCGGCCAGCAGCGCTTCCAGCGCGGCCACGTCCCCCGAGACCACGACGGAGGAGGGCCCGTTGACCGCCGCGACGGACAGGCCGTCGGTGAGCCGTGCGCGGACGGCGTCCGCCGGGAGTTCGACGGACACCATCCCGCCGAGCCCGGACAGGGCCAGGATCGCCCTGGACCGCAGCGCCACCACCTTGGCGGCGTCCTCGACCGAGAGGGCGCCCGCGACGCACGCGGCGGCGATCTCCCCCTGCGAGTGGCCCACCACGGCCTCGGGCCGTACCCCGTACGAGCGCCACAGCTCGGCCAGCGAGACCATCACGGCCCACAACGCGGGCTGGACGACGTCCACCCGCTCCAGCGCCCCCTCGTCCCCGAGGACCTCGTGGAGGGACCAGTCGACGTGCGGGGCGAGCGCGTCGGCGCACTCGCGCATCCGGCGCGCGAACACCGGGGACGTCTCCCACAGTTCGCGGCCCATGCCCACCCACTGGGAGCCCTGGCCGGGGAAGACGAACACGGTCTTGCCCCCGGGACGGGCGGGAGCGGCCGCGCCGTCGCCCTCGGCGGCGGCCGTCAGGGCGGCGAGCAGCCCGTCCCGGTCGGCGCCGACGACCACCCGGCGGTGGTCGAAGAGCGAGCGGGTGGTCACCAGGGCCCGGCCCACGCCGGCGAGCGGCAGGTCCGGGTCTGCGGCCACGTGGTCCCGCAGCCGCAGGGCCTGCTCCCGCAGGGCCTCGGGCGAGCGGGCCGACAGGACCCAGGGCACCGACCGGGGGGTGCCGTCGTGCGCCGGGGCGCCGGCCTCCCCGGGGGCCGGCGCGGAGGTCTGTTCGGGGGCCTGTTCGGGGGCCGGTGCGGAGGTCTGTTCGGGGGCCGGTGCAGGGGCCTGTTCGAGGATCAGGTGGGCGTTGGTGCCGCTGATCCCGAACGCGGAGACGCCGGCCCGCCGGGGCCGCCCGGGCGCGCCGGTCCACGGCCTGGCCTCGGTGAGCAGCCGGACCGCGCCGGAGTCCCAGTCCACGTGCCGCGAGGGCCGGTCGACGTGGAGGGTGGCGGGCAGCACCCCGTGGCGCAGCGCCATGATCATCTTGATCATCCCGCCGACGCCGGCGGCGGCCTGGGTGTGGCCGATGTTCGACTTCAGCGAGCCCAGCCACAGCGGGCTGTCCGGGTCCCGGTCCTGCCCGTAGGAGGCCAGCAGCGCCTCCGCCTCCAGGGGGTCGCCCAGGGTCGTACCGGTGCCGTGCGCCTCGACCGCGTCCACGTCCGCGGCGGACAGTCCGGCGTCGGCCAGGGCCGCCCGGACGACCTTCTCCTGGGCCAGGCCGTTCGGCGCGGTCAGCCCGTTGGACGCGCCGTCCTGGTTGACCGCCGAGCCGCGGATCACCGCGAGGACGCGGCGCCCGTGGCGCAGCGCGTCCGAGAGGCGTTCGAGGACGAGGACGCCCGCGCCCTCGGAGAAGCCGGTGCCGTCCGCCGCGTCGGCGAAGGCCTTGCACCGGCCGTCGGCCGACAGGCCGCGCTGGCGCCCGAGTTCCACGAGGACCCCGGGGGTGGGCATCGTCGACACCCCGCCGGCCAGGGCGAGGGAGCACTCCCCGGAACGCAGGGAGCGGACGGCCTGGTGGACGGCGACGAGGGAGGAGGAGCAGGCGGTGTCGGTGGAGACCGCGGGGCCCTCCAGCCCCAGGACGTACGCCACGCGCCCGGAGGCCACGCTGGTGTACGTCCCGGCGAGCGCGTAGCCCTCGACCTCGCCGGCCGCCGCGCCGCCCATGCGGGGGCCGTAGTCGACGGAGTAGAGGCCGGTGAACACCCCGGTCGCCGAACCCCGCAGCCCGGCCGGGTCGATCCCGGCGCGTTCCAGCGCCTCCCAGGAGGTCTCCAGCATCAGCCGCTGCTGCGGGTCCATGGCGAGGGCCTCGCGCGGGCTGATGCCGAAGAACGGCGCGTCGAACTCGGCGAGGCCGGAGAGGAACCCGCCCGCGCGCGCGTACGTCGTCCCGGGCGCCCCGGGGTCCTCGGAGTACAGCGCCTCCAGGTCCCAGCCCCGGTCCTCGGGGAACGGCCCCATGGCGTCCACCCCGTCGGAGACGAGCCGCCACAGTCCTTCGGGGGAGGTCACCCCGCCCGGGAAGCGGCACCCCGCCCCCACGACCGCGATGGGCTCGCGAGCGGCTTCCTCCAGCTCGCGCACCCGCTCGCGCAGCTCCCGCGCGTCGCCGACGGCGCGTCGCAAGTAGGAGCGGAGCTTGTCGACATCCTCCACCAGGGCCTCCCCCAACCGTTGCTCGGCAAGTACAGGTGCGGTTACGGCGGTTACACGTATCCGCGGTCGATCAGCGCGTACAGGTCGTCGTCACCGGCGGGTTCCGGGCCGGTCTCCTCCGCCGTCCCCGGGGCCCGCCGGGCCTCCGGTGCCCCTGCCGCCCCGGGTTCTCCGGGTGCCTGCGGTACCTCGGGTGCCAGGAGGGAGAAGAGGTGGCCGGCGAGCCGCTCGGGCGTGGGGTGGGTGAAGGCCACGGTGGCCGGGAGCCGTACCCCGGCCGCGGCCGTGAGCCGGTTGCGCAGCCCCACCGCCCGGGCGGAGTCGAAGCCCAGGTCCTTGAAGGTCTGCGTCGCCCGCGCCGCGAGGGCGGCGCCCGTCAGGCCCGGGGACTCGGCGCTCAGCAGCGCCGCCGTCTCGGCGCACACCAGGGCGAGGACCGCCTCCCGCGAGCCCAGGTCCGTCGCGGCGCCGCTTGCGCCGGGCCGCGCGGCGGCCGTCTCCTCGGGCGGGGTCAGCCAGTACCGCTGCCGGCGGAACGGGTAGGTCGGCAGCGCGATCCGGCGCGGCCGGGCCCCGGCGAACACCGCGTCCCAGTCGGCGGGCCCACCGCGTACGTGGAGGGCGGCCAGGGACTCCAGGACCTTGCCCGGGCTCCCGTCGTGCTTGCTCAGGGTGGCGACGACCACGGGCGAGGCGCCCAGCGCGTCGGCCGTCTCCTCGATCGCCACCTGGAGGACGGGGTGCGGGCTGATCTCGATGAAGGTGGTGTGGCCCTGCTCGATGAGGTGCCGCGTGGCGGCCTCGAAGCGGACGGTGTGCCGCAGGTTGCGGAACCAGTAGGCGGTGTCCAGGACGGCCGGGTCGACCGGGCCGCCGGTCACCGTCGAGTGGATCGCCGCCGTCGCCCGCCCGGGGGTGATCGGGCCCAGCCCCTCCGTCAGCGGTCCCTCGAACCGGTCCAGCAGCGGCGAGTGCCCGGGGACGGTGGACCGGATCAGCCGGGCGCGCACACCCCGGGCCTCGCAGTCCGCGACCAGTTCCCCGACGGCCGCGCTCTCGCCCGAGACGGTGGTGGAGTGGGGTCCGTTGACGGCGGCGATCCCGATCCGGTCGCCCCACCGCGCCATCAGTTCGCGCACCCGGGCCTCGGGCAGCAGGACGCCGGCCATGGCGCCCTGCCCCGCGACGGTGGCGAGCAGCCGGGAGCGCAGGGCCACGATCCGGGCCGCGTCCTGAAGGGTCAGGGCGCCCGCGACGTGGGCCGCGGCGATCTCGCCCTGGGAGTGGCCGACGACCGCGTCCGGGGTCACGCCCAGCGCGTTCCACATCCGTGCCAGGGACACCAGCATCACGAACAGCGCCGGCTGGACGACCTCGATCCGCTCCAGCGACGCGGACCCCGGCGCACCGGTCAGCACGTCCACCACGTCCCAGTCGACGTGCGGTGCGAGGGCCTTCGCGCACGCGTCGACCGAGCGGGCGAAGACCTCCGACCCGTCGTAGAGCCGCCGGCCCATGCCCGCCCACTGCGAGCCCTGGCCCGGGAAGACGAACACGACCGGGCCGGCCGGCTCGGCGGCCGTGCCGCGCACCACGTTCGCCGGGTCACCGCCCGCCGCGAAGAGGCCGAGGGCCTCCAGGGCCTCGTCGCGGCCGGAGCCCAGGACGACCGCCCGGTGCTCGAAGCGCGAGCGGGTCGCGGCCAGCGAGTGGCCGACGTCGGCGGGGGACAGCGAGGCGTCGGCGGCGACCAGGTCCCGCAGCCGCGCCGCCTGTTCCCGCAGGGCCGGCTCCGAGCGGGCGGAGAGCACCCACGGCAGGACCCCGGAGACCGGGTCACCGCCGGTGGCCGCCGGGGTGGCGGGGGCCGCGCCGGACACCACGGCGGCGTCGGGGGCCTGTTCCAGGATCACGTGCGCGTTGGTGCCGCCCATGCCGAAGGCCGAGACGCCCGCGCGCCGGGGCCGCCCGGGCACGGCCGGCCAGGGGCGGGCGGCCGTCAGGACCTCGAAGTGCTCGTGGAAACCGGCGATGGCGGGGTTCGGGGAGCGGAAGTTCAGGCTGGGGACGAGCTGGGCGCGGTCCAGGCAGAGCGCCGCCTTGACGAAGCCGACGATGCCCGCGGCCGGCTCCAGGTGCCCGACGTTCGTCTTCACCGAGCCGATGACCAGGGGCCGCCGGCGGCCGGTCGCCCGGAACACCTCGCGCAGGCCCGCCGCCTCGGCAGGGTCGCCCATGCGGGTCCCGGTGCCGTGGGCCTCGACGTAGTCGACGGTGTCGAAGGGGACGTCCGCACGGGCGAGGGCGGCCCGGACGGCGGCCGCCTGCCCGGCGGGGCTGGGGTCGGGCATCCGGGTGGTCGCGCCGCCGCTGGCGACGCCCCAGCCGCGCACCACCGCGTAGACGTGGTCGCCGTCGGCGAGGGCGAGGTCGAGCCGCTTCAGCAGGACGAACGCCCCGCCCTCCCCCCGGGCGAAGCCGTTGGCCCGCTCGTCGAAGGTGTGGCAGCGGCCGTCGGGCGACAGGGCGCCCAGGTTGGCCAGGGCCGTTCCCGCGTCCGGATCGGCGATCAGGTGCACGCCGCCCGCCAGGGCCAGGTCGACCGCGCCAGCGCGGATGCGTTCGCAGGCCAGGGCCAGCGACACCAGGGAGGAGGACTGGCCGGAGTCCGCGCAGAAGCTCATGCCGCGGACGTCGAACAGGGCGGAGATCCGGTTGGCGATCATCGCCCCGTTGGAGCCGAGGGCGGCGTAGTGGTCGTCCCGGTCGGTTCCGGAGAGCCTGCGCAGCAGGTCGTACCCGGACGGGGCGGTGCCGACCACGACGTCGACCTCGCGGCCGGCGAGGGTGCCCGCCGGGACGCCCGCGTCCTCGACGGCCTCCCAGGCGAGCTCCAGGCCCAGGCGCTGCACCGGGTCCATGGCGGCGGCCTCCGCCGGTCCCGCGCCGAAGAACGCGGCGTCGAAGCCGTCGATGGAGTCGAGGAAGGAGCCCCGCTCCAGGGTGGCCGCGTCCGGATGGGCCGTGCGGTCCGCTCCGGCCGCCCGGGAGGCGGGGAACGTCCCGACGGTGGACTCCCCGTCGTGCAGGAGGCGCCAGAACGCGCGCGGGTCGTTCACACCGGGGAACCGGCACGACATCCCGATGACGGCGATGTCGGCGGCGGCGCCGTTCATACGCATTCCCTTCCGGTTCTCTCGGCTTGTCGCTCGGGGGCGGGCGGCTGGGGCGTCACCGCCAGGAGGTCAGGGACTCCAGCAGCTCGTCCGGCGCGTCCATGAAGTCGTAGTGGCCGCCCCCGACCACCCGGAACTCGACCGAGTCCGAGTACCGGCGCCACCCTTCGAGGTCCTCCGGGCTCACGTCGGCGTCGTCGCGCCAGTGCAGGACGACGATCGGGCAGTCCAGCCGGACCGGCTCCGTCCGCCGGTAGGCGCCGGCGGCGGCGTGGTCGCGCAGCAGCGTGAACATGCCCAGGTCGATCATGTCCGGCCGGGGTTCGATCCCCCGGCCGCGCACGAACGCCTCCAGTTCGGCGCGCAGTTCGGGTTCGGTCAGGCCGAGCATCCGGTCGCGCGAGGCCTCGTGCGGGGCGGGCTGGGCCGACACGTAGAGGCACTCCGGTCCGGGCAGGCCGCGGGCGGCGAGCCGGAGCACGGTCTCGTACGCGGGCATCGCCCCGGCGCAGTGCGCGAAGACCGCGTACGGCCGGTCCAGGAGCGGTGCCAGCGGCTCGACGAGGCTGTCGGCCAGGTCCTCGTAGGTGCCGTAGTGCGGGTGCGCCAGCCGGTTCTCGCGGCCGGGGAACTGCACCGGGCAGACCTCCGCCCCGCCGATCGCGGCGGGCCAGGCGCTGAAGGCCGAGGCCCCGGAGCCGGAGAAGGGGAAGCACAGGAGCCGGGCGGGGGCGTCGGCGGAGGGCGGGCGGACGAACCACGGCGAGGGGGCGGTGGTGGTGCCGGGGGTCATGGGGTCCGCCGTTTCTCGCCGGTGACGGGCAGGTGGGTCAGGCCGGCGATGAAGTACGACCGCAGGTGCTGCGGTTCGCCGGCGAATTCGAGGGACTCGAAGCGCGCGAGCAGTTCCTCGAAGAAGACGCGCAGCGTCATCCGGGCCAGCGGGGCGCCGATGCAGAAGTGCGGGCCGAACCCGAAGGCGCCGTGGCGCTTGGCCCCGGCCCGGGTGATGTCGAAGGAGTGCGGGTCGGGGAAGACGGACGCGTCCCGGTTGCCCGAGCCGATCCAGGCCACGACCGCGCCGCCGGCCGGGACGGTGCCCCCGGCGATCTCGACGTCGTCCACCGCGTACCGCATGAAGTTGCAGGCGGCCGAGGTCCAGCGCAGGCCCTCCTCGACGAGGTTCGGGACCAGGGCCGGGTCGGCGGCCGCCTTGCGGTACTGCTCGGGGCGCTCGATGAGCGCCTGGACCGTGCCGGAGACGGTGTGCGGGGTCGTGACGTTGGCGCCGAGCAGGATGCTGTAGCCGTCGAGGGCGATCTCCTCGTCGGACAGCGGCTCGCCGCCGGGGCGGACGCTCGTGAGGTGGTGGAGCAGGCTCTCGTCCTCCACGCCGGCGGCCCGGTGGGTGCGGGCCCAGTCGCGGACGTAGGTGAGGAGCTCGTGGTGGGAGATGGCCAGGGTCGCGGCCTCGCTGCCCAGGCGGAAGTGCGGGTCCGAGGGGGCCGTCACCATGGCGGTCAGCCGGACCAGCTCCTCCCAGTCCTTCTCCGGGATGCCGAGCAGCGGTCCGGTGACCAGCGCGGGCAGCAGCAGTGCCTCTTCGGCCAGGTCGAAGACGGCGCCGTCCAGGGCGGGTTCCAGGAAGCGGACGACCGTGGCGCGGATGCGCTCCTCCCAGACCCGGACCGCGCGCGCGGTGAGCTTGGAGCCGAGCGGCCGGCGGACCTCGGTGTGCCGCGGCGGGTCGGTGGAGGTCATCAGCACCCCGGCGGCGGGGTCGTCCGTCCCGAGGTGGGTGGGGACCGTGCCGCGTTCGGAGGTGAACTCGCGGTGGTCGCTCAGGACGCGGCGGACGTCCTCGTAGCGGGTGACCGACCAGAACTCGCGGCCGTCCGGCAGGACCTGTTGGTGCAGGGGCGCCTGCTCCCGCATCAGGTCCCAGACGGGGTGCGGGTCGCCGGAGCCGTAGAGGTCCAGGTCGAACAGGTCGACGCCGGCGAGGCCGGTGTCGCGGGCGGGACCCGGCGTGAGCCTCACGCCCCGGTCCTGCCCTGCTCGATCAGCTCGGCGACCCGGGCCGGGGTCTGCGCCAGGTAGAAGTCACGGACGGACAGCGTGACGCCGTACTGCTCCGTGACCCGTTCGATGATCTTGATGCCGCTGAGGGAGTTGCCGCCGATCGTGAAGAAGTCGTCCTCCACGCCGACCTCGCGGCCGAGGTGTTCTCCCCAGAGCTCCGCGATTTCCTGGCCCAAAGATCCCATTGCCCGTCTGTCCTTCCTCCGCCGGCCGGGGGTTCCCCCGGCCGTGCCGTCCCGCCGGCGGGACACGTCCTCGAGCGGCCGGACCGAGTCTCGCGTGGATGCGCGGCGGCCCGTACCGCTTCGGCGGTGCCCGGCGTCCGCCGGCGAATGGGGTTGAGAGTGCGCCGGCGGTCCTGCTCCCGCCGGCCGTCCCGCCGGCGGGACAAGAGAGGTCCGGCCGTCCCGTCCCGGCGGTGGCGTTCCTTGACCGGCCGATTCGGGTTCAGTGAACGTGAGGGTGATTTAACGGCGTTAGAGGCGCAGTCGAACGAGGGGGAACGACGTGGGGCATACGGGTACGGACGCGGACGTGATCGTCGCGGGTGCCGGGCCGACGGGGCTGATGCTCGCCTGCGAGCTGCGGCTGGCGGGCGCGGACGTGGTGGTGGTCGAGCGGCTCGCGGAGCGGACGGGCGAGTCCCGGGCCGGCGGGATCCACTCGCGCACCCTGGAGGTGCTGGACCAGCGCGGGATCCTCGACCGGTTCCTGGCGGAGGGCGAACCGCAGCCGGTCGGCCATTTCTCCGGTCTTTATCTGGAGTTCGACGAGTCGGAGTCGAGGCACCCCTATCCGCTGATGATCCTCCAGTCGGCCGTCGAGCGGCTCCTGGAGGAGTGGGCGCTCGAACTCGGCGTGCGGATCCGGCGGTCGGCCGCGGTGAGCGGGATCCACCAGGACGCGGAGACGGTGACGGTCGCGCTGGAGACCGGCGGGGAGGGCGGCGCGCGGCTGCGCGCCCGCTATCTGGTGGGCTGTGACGGCGGGCGCAGCACGGTGCGCAAGCTGGCGGGCATCGGCTTCCCCGGCACGGAGGCGACGATGACGGCGCTGATCGGCGACGTCGAACTCCCGGACCTGCCCGAGGACTACGTCTGGGTGCGGCGCACACCGGGCGGCGACTACTCGGCGATCGCCTTCGAGCCGGGCTGGTACCGGGTGATCACCTCCGAGTACGACCGGGTCGCGGACCGCGACGAGCCGGCGACGTTCGAGCAGCTGCGGGAGTCGCTGATCCGGGTCGCGGGGACCGATTTCGGCATGCGCGCCCCCCGCTGGGTCTCCCGGTTCAACGACGCCGCGCGGCAGGCCGCCGAGTACCGCAGGGGCCGGGTGCTGCTGGCGGGCGACGCCGCGCACATCCATTTCCCGGCCGGCGGGCAGGGGCTGAACATGGGCGTGCAGGACGCGGTCAACCTGGGCTGGAAGCTGGCCTCGGTGGTCGCGGGCCGGGCGCCGGAGGAGCTGCTGGACAGCTACCACGCCGAGCGCCACCCCGTCGGGGAGCGGGTGCTGCACAACACCCGGGCGCAGGCGGCCCTGGCCCGGCCGGGCGCGGCGACGGACGCGCTGCGCGAGGTGTTCGGCTCGCTGATGGTCTTCGACGACGTCAACCGGGTGCTGCGGCACATGCTGACCGCCCTGGACGTCCGCTACCCGGTGGGCGGCGACCACCCGATGGAGGGGCGCCGGGTCTTCGACGCCGACCTCAAGACGGACGGCGGCGTCACCGGCGTGTACCCGCTGCTGCACGCGGGCCGCCCGGTCCTGCTCGACCTGCGCGGCGGCGGGGAGGTCGCGGCGGCCGCGGAGGGCTGGACCGACCGGGTGGACCTCGTGGAGGCGCGCAGCGAGGACGCCTCCTGGCCGGTCCCGCCCGTCGGCGAGGTGCCCGCTCCGGCCGCCCTGCTGATCCGCCCCGACGGCCATGTGGCCTGGGCGGCGGACTCGGTGGGCGCGGAGCGGGCGGCGGCGCTGCGGACGGCGCTCACCACCTGGTTCGGTCCGGCCCGGCGGGGGTGAGCGGGGGCGGACGCACGGAGGGCGGCCGCCGGACCCCCTGCCGGGGGTGCGGCGGCCGCCCTTCGCGTCGTCCGCGGCCGGGGCCGGGTCAGGCCCGCTTGTTGAACGTGGAGACCGCCCAGAGGTAGCCGAGGAGGGCGAGCCCGAGGCACCAGGCGACGGCGGCGATGGCGTCGCCGCCCGACGGGTGGCCCTGGAGCAGTCCGCGCAGGGTCTCGATGATCGGGGTGAAGGGCTGGTACTCCGCGAACTGCCGGATGCCCGTGCCCATGGTCTCCGCGGGGACGAAGGCGGTGCTCAGGAACGGCAGCATGATCAGCGGTACGGAGGCCAGGCCGGCCGATTCCACGGTCTTGGCGGCCAGTCCGGTGGCGACGGTGAGCCAGCCGGCCGCGAAGCTCAGCAGCACGATGACGCCGACGACGCCGAGCCAGTCGAGGGCGCTCGCGGCCGGGTCGAAGCCCATGGCGAAGGCCACGCCGACGATGGCCGCGCAGGCCACCAGGCAGCGCACCGAGGTGACGATGACGTGTCCGGTGAGCATGGCGCCGCGGGAGACGTCCATGACCTTAAAGCGGTTGATGATGCCCTTGGTCATGTCGTCGTTGACGGCGGTGGCGGTGGCGCCCAGCCCGTAGCTGATGGCCATGACGAGCAGGCCGGGCGTGGCGTAGTCCACGTAGTCCTCGCCGACGCTGAAGGCGCCGCCGAACACCCCGACGAACATGAGCATGATGATGATGGGGAACAGGACCGCGTTGAAGACCGTGACGGGGTTGCGCACGGTGTGCTTCAGGTTGCGGCGCAGCATGATCGCCGAATCGGCCAGCGGTGTCGAGACCGTGCTCACTGTGCGATCGCCTCCTTGCCGGTGTGCTGGGTGCCCGCCGTCTGCTCGGTCAGGGCGAGGAAGACGTCGTCGAGGTCCGGGCGCTGCACGGAGAACTCCTGGGCGTCGATGCCGTGCGCGTCGAGGCGGTCGAGCAGGGCCCGCACGGAGCGGGTCTCGCCGTCGCCGGGCACCCGCAGGGTGAGCTCCTCCTCGTCCCGGGAGGCCTCGGTCAGGACCCGGGCCGCCGCGTCGAGTTCGACGAGGTCGGCGAAGCGGAACCGGACGTGGGTGCCGGGGATCTGGCGCTTGAGCTCCTCGGGGGTGCCCTGGGCGACCAGGCGGCCCTGGTTGAGGACCGCGATCCGGTCGGCGAGCTGGTCCGCCTCCTCCAGGTACTGGGTGGTGAGGAAGATGGTGGTGCCCTCGGCGACCAGCTCGCGGACGATCCCCCACATGGTGCGCCGGCTGCGCGGGTCGAGACCCGTGGTCGGCTCGTCCAGGAAGATCACCTGCGGGTTGCCGACCAGGGTCATCGCCAGGTCCAGCTTCCGGCGCATACCGCCGGAGTAGGTCGAGGCCTGCTTGTCCGCCGACTCGACGAGGTCGAACCGCTCCAGCAGCCCCGTGACCACGCGGCCGCCGTCGCGCACGCGCTTCAGGTCCGCCATCAGCGTGAGGTTCTCCCGGCCCGACAGCAGCTCGTCGACCGCGGCGAACTGGCCGGTGACGCCGATGGCCCCGCGCACCCGCTTGGTCTCGGTCGCCACGTCGTGCCCGGCGACGTGCACGGTGCCGGCGTCGGCCTTCATCAAGGTCGTCAGGACGTTGACCGTCGTCGTCTTGCCGGCACCGTTGGGGCCGAGCAGGGAGAAGACCGATCCCGCGGCGACGTCGAAGTCGATGCCGTCGAGCACGACCTTGTCACCGTATGCCTTACGCAGCCCTGAAACTGCGATCGCTGAACTTCTCATGCCTCCACTTTCCTCTCGGGGCCTGTCATCCACCTGTCACGCCCCTGACACGGCGCTGGAGTTCGGATCCGCTGTGCGCCGCGACTGCTCGGCGATCACGTCGAGGACCTCGCGGCCCGCGTCGACCAGGTACATGTGGTCGCCGGGGAACTCCGCGTAGGTGAAGCCGGCGGTGGTCGCCGCCTGCCACTGGCGGGCCTCCTCGGCGGTGACCAGGCCGTCGTCGGCGCCGCGCAGCGAGCAGATCGGCACCGCCAGCGGGACGTCGGTGCTCGGTACGTAGCTCTCGTGCATCTCGCAGTCGGCCTGGAGGACCGGCAGGATCAGCTCGCGCATCTCCGGGTGGTCCAGGGCCTCGTGCCGGAAGCCCGCGAACTCCTCGACCCGGGCGAGGAACTCCTCGTCGGGCAGCCCCGCCGCGCGCCGCTCGCGCTGGGTCCAGGGGCCCGGGGAGCCGCTGACGACCAGCCGTTCGACGTGGACCCCGCGCTCGCCCAGCAGGTGGGCCAGCTCGTACGCGAGCACGGCGCCCAGGCTGTGCCCGAACAGGACGGTCCGGGCGCCTTCGCCGAGGTCGGCCATGACGTCGTCGATCGAGCCCTTGGCCGCCTCGTAGACGTTGCGGTACGGCTCCTCCATGATCCGCCGCTCCCGGCCCGGCAGCTCCACCGAGGTCAGGCGCCACCGGCCGGCGGCGAGCTCGCGCCACGGGTGGAAGAAGGAGGGGCCGGCTCCCGCGAAGGGGACGCACAGCAGGGTGGTTTCCGTCGTCATGCCGAGCAGCTCCGATCATCCGTGCGGCGGTTCGTCGGGTCGGTCACGCCAGGTCCGCCAGCTTGCGGTTGAGGACCTCGAAGACCTCGGACACCGGTCCGGGCAGGTTCATCTCGTGGTGGGTGGCGGCCACGTCGTGCTCCTCGATCGCGCCGCGGACGTAGGGGCGCCACAGGTGGGCGTACATCTCGTCCTTGAGGGTGGCGTGGAAGAAGACGACGTCGCCGTCGTAGACCGGGGATTCCCAATCCATCATCAGGTTGGTGTTGTTGGCGAGGACCTTCGACATGTTGTCGAGGAACTCCTGCTGGTTGCCGGTGCCGATGTACTGGCCGAAGAAGTCCTCCAGCTCGTCGCGGTAGTCGTCCACCGTCTTGTTCCGGTGGATCTCCGACCAGCCCTGGCCGCCCGGCTGGGAGTCCAGGATCGCCGTGAGGGCGATCTCGTGGCCGCGCCGGTCCAGGCCCGCCGCGACGGCCTGGACGAGGGTGCCGCCGTAGGACCAGCCGACCAGGTTGAAGGGGCCCTCCGGCTGGATCGCCAGCATCTCCTCGATGAAGTGGTCGACCATCTCGTCGATGGACTCCACCAGCGGTGCCCGGCCGTCGGCGCCGCGCGACTGGAGGGCGTACGCCTGCCGGTCCCGCACGTGCGTGACGAAGCTGAAGTACGCCCAGCCCAGGCCGCCGCCGCCGTGGAAGAACCAGAGGGGCTTCTTGCCGGTGCCGGGGTCGCTGTTGAGCGGAAGGACCACGCCGAAGGGGTCGGCGACCTCGTCGGGGACGGCTCCGGCGAGCAGCAGGGCCGCGAGCTCGGCCACCGTCGGGAACTTGATGATCGTCCGCAGCGGCAGTTCGACGTCGAAGTCCTTGCGGATGCGGACGCTGAGCCGGGTGGCGAGCAGCGAGTGGCCGCCGAGGGCGAAGAAGTCGTCGTCGACGCCGACGTCCTCGCGGTCCAGCAGTTCGCGGAAGACGGCGGCCAGCCTCTCCTGGTGGGAGTTGCGCGGCGCGCCGCCGGCCGGGGCGGCGGTGTGCCCGTCGGGCAGGGCCTGCCGGTCGAGCTTGCCGTTGGGCGTCAGCGGGATCTCGTCGAGGGGGATCAGCGCGGAGGGCACCATGTAGTCGGGGAGGCGTCCGCGCAGGTACTCGGTGAGTTCGGGGAGCAGGACGGCGGGCGCGTCCGCGTCCGCCGCGGGCACCACGTAGCCGACGATGTTCCTGTCGCCCTGCCGGTTCTCGCGGACGACGACCGCCGCCCGCGAGACGGCGGGGTGCCCGGCCAGGACGTGCTCGATCTCGCCGAGTTCGATGCGGAACCCGCGCACCTTGACCTGGTGGTCGGTGCGGGCGAGGTACTCCAGCTGTCCCGCCTTGTTCCACCGGACCAGGTCGCCGGTGCGGTACATCCGGGAGCCGGCGGGGCCGAACGGGGAGGGCACGAACCGTTCGGCGGTCAGCTCAGGGCGGTCCTGGTAGCCGCGGGCGAGCCCGTCGCCGGCGATGTACAGCTCCCCTTGCACCCCGCGCGGGACCGGGCGCAGCCGCGCGTCCAGCACGTACACCTGCGTGTTGCCGATCGGGGTGCCGATGGCCACGCCCGCGCCGGCCTTGAGGGGGGCGGTGGTGGACCAGGTGGTGGTCTCGGAGGGGCCGTACCAGTTGCCGGCCTCGGCGGCCTGTTCGGCCAGGGTCTCGGCGAGGCGGACGGGGACGGCCTCCGCGCCGGTGATGATCCGCAGGCCCCGGGCCGCCTCGGGCTCGTGGGTGAGGAGCATCTGCCAGAAGCCGGGGGTGGCCTGGACCACGGTGACGCCGTGGCGGCGCAGCAGGGCGGTCATGGCCGAGGGGTCGGTGACGGTCTCCTTCTTCGCCAGGACCATGGTGGCGCCGGAGACGAAGGGGAGGTAGAGCTCGGTGTTGGCCATGTCGAAGGACACGGTCGTGCTGAACAGCATCCGGTCGGCGGGGCTGAGCGGGAAGCGGCGGCCTGCGGCGGCGAGGAAGTTGGCCACCGCGCCGCGCGGGATCGTCACGCCCTTGGGGGTGCCGGTCGAGCCTGAGGTGTAGATGACGTACTGGGTGTTGTCCGGGTGGACGGTGACCTCGGGCGGGGTGTCGGGGTAGCCGGAGCAGTCCGCCGCGGCGAGCGTGCCGGCGTCGAGGACCAGCGCCGGCTTGGCCTGTTCGAGGACGAAGTCGATGCGGGAGCGGGGGTGGTCCGGGTCGACCGGTACGTAGGCGCCGCCGGCCTTGAGCACGGCGAGGAGGGCCACCGGCAGGTCGGCGGTCCGGGGCAGGCACACGGCGACCAGCGACTCGGCGCGCACGCCGCGCGCGGCGAGCCAGTGCGCGAGCCGGTTCGAACGGGCCTCCAGCTCGCGGTAGGTGAGCGTCTCCTCGTCGGCGATGAGGGCGAGGGCGTCCGGGGCGGCCTCCGCGTGCCGGCGCACGGCCTCGGCCAGGCCCCCTTCGAGGGTGGGCTCGGCGGTGTCGTTGACCTCGGTGAGGAGCAGCTCCCGCTCGCCGTCGACGAGGACGTCCACGTCGCCGATGCGGGTCAGCGGGTCGGCGGCGAGCTGTTCCAGGACGCGGGCGTAGCGGGCGGCCATGTCCTCGACGGTGTCGCGGTCGAAGAGGTGGGTGGCGTAGGAGATGTCGCCGCGCAGGGCGCCGCTCTCGTCGGTGGTCATGCTGAAGAAGACGTCGACCTGGGTGGTCGCGAGGAGGGCCTGGCGGTACTCGACGTCGAGGCCGTCGAGTTCGAGGGACCACTTCTCGGTGTTCTGCCAGCCGCACATGACCTGGAAGAACGGCCGGTAGGCGGCGGAGCGGTCGGGGTTGAGCTGCTCGACCAGCACCTCGAAGGGGACGTCCTGGTGCTCGTAGGCGGCGAGCGCCTTGTCGCGGACCTGGGCGAGGAGGCCGGCGAAGGTCGGGTCGCCGGAGAGGTCCATGCGGATGACGAGGTTGTTGACGAAGCAGCCGATGAGGTCGTTCAGGGCCTCGTCGGTGCGGCCGGCGATGGGCGTGCCGACGGGGATGTCCTCGCCGCCGCCGAGCTTGCCCAGCAGCACGCCGAGCGCGGCCTGCATGACCATGGACATGGTCAGTCCGCGCCCGTCGGCGAGCTTCCGCAGTCCGGCCATCACCTGCGCCGGCACGGGGATGGGCACCGCGTCGCCGTCGGTGCCGCCCTCCACGGAACGGGGGCGGTCCAGCGGGAGGTTGAGGGGCTGCGGCACCCCGTCCAGTTCCCGCCGCCAGTACGCGACCTGCCGCGCGCCCAGGCTCGCCGGGTCGGCGAGGTCGCCGAGGACCTCGCGCTGCCACATCGTGAAGTCCTTGTACTGGACGGGCAGCGGTTCCCACGCCGGGGCCCGGCCGGCCCGGCGGGCGTTGTAGGCGGCGGCCAGGTCGCGGGCCAGGGGCGCGCCCGAGCTGCCGTCCGAGGCGATGTGGTGGATGACCAGGACCAGGACGTGTTCCTCGGGTCCGGTGCGCAGCAGGCGGGCCCGCAGGGGGATCTCCGACTCCAGGTCGAACCAGTGGGCGACGGTCTCGTCCACGGCGGCGGCCTCGTCCTCGGGTGCCACGTCGGCCACCGGGACCGCCACCTGCTCCAGCGCCCGCTCCAGCGGCAGGATGACCTGGTACGGCTCCCCGTCGTCGTCCGTCTCGTAGACGGTGCGCAGGATCTCGTGCCGGTCGACGAGGTCGCCGAGGGCCGCGAGGAGGGCGCCCCGGTCCAGTGGCCCGGTCAGCCGGAACGCCGAGGAGATGTTCCAGGTCTCCGCACCCTCCAGCTGGTGCAGGAACCATGTGCGACGTTGCACGAAGGACAGCGGGATCATTGCTTCACTCCTCATACGAACATCTGGCGCAGACTCGGGCGGCGCGGAACGGCCGATTCCTCAAGCCACGGTGCGAGCGCGGCCACGGTCGGCAGGTCGAAGATCTTGCGGATGGGGATCTCCACCCCCATCTCGGCCCGGGCCCGGCTGATGAGCCGGGTGGCGAGCAGGGAGTGCCCGCCGAGCTCGAAGAAGCCGTCGTCGATACCGACCCGCTCCAGGCCGAGCACTTCGGCGAACAGGGCGGTCAGCGCCTCCTCGCGGGCGCTGCGGGGCGCCCGGTAGGGGGCGCCGGTGAACTCCGGCTCGGGCAGCGCGGCCCGGTCCAGCTTGCCGTTGGGCATCAGCGGCAGCCGGTCCAGGAGCACGACGGCGGAGGGCACCATGAACTCGGGCAGCCGCTCGGCGGTGAACCGGCGCAGCTCCTCCGCCTCCACGGCGCCGGCCGGCACCGCGTAGGCGACGAGCCGCTTGCCGGAGCCGGGGGCCTCCCGGGCGATGACGGCCGCCTGGTCGACGTCCGGGTGGGCGGTGAGCGCGGCCTCGACCTCGCCGGGCTCGACGCGGAAGCCGCGCACCTTGACCTGGGCGTCGCCGCGGCCGGTGTACTCCAGCTGGTCCTCGGCGTTCCAGCGGGCGAGGTCGCCGGTGCGGTACATGCGCGAGCCGGGCGGGCCGAAGGGGTCGGCCGTGAAGCGGTCGGCGGTGAGGTCGGCGCGGCTCTGGTAGCCGCGGCCCAGGTTGCCGCCGACGTACAGCTCGCCGACCGCGCCCTGGGGCACCGGCGCCAGGTCGGGGCCGAGGACGTAGGCCCGCATGTTGCCGAGGGGGGTGCCGACGGGTGCGCTGCCGGCCCGTACCGGGCCCGCGTCGGGGACGGTGAAGGCGGTGGCGTAGAAGGACTCGCTCTGCCCGTAGGCGTTGACGACCCGGACGCCGGGGAAGGCGCCGCGGACCTTCTCGACGAGCGAGGAGGGCAGGGCCTCGCCGGCGAAGACGACCGTCTCCACCTCGGTACGGCCGGCGATGGCGTCGACGAGTTCGGCGAAGGCGGACGGGACGGTGGAGACGACGGCGCCGCTCCAGCCCTCCTTGCGCTCGCCCAGCACCAGGACGTCCCGGACGAGTTCGGCGGTCCCGCCGCGGGCGAGGGTCGTGAAGATCTCGAAGACGGAGACGTCGAAGTTGACCGAGGTGCCCGCGAGGAGCCGCTTGCCGGGTTCCATCCCCACGCGGGAGGCGAGCCGCAGGACGCCGTTGACGATGTTGGCGTGGGTGATGGCGACGCCCTTGGGCTTGCCGGAGGAGCCGGAGGTGTACATCACGTACGCCAGCTGGTCCGGGTGCGGGGCCGTCGCGGGGGCGGGGGTGGCCCCGGCCGGGCCGAGGGTGTCGAGGAGGAGGTCCGGGGCCTCGTGCCCGGGCAGCGTCCCGGCCGTCGCGGAGTCCGTCAGGACCAGGAGCGGGCGGGCCTCGGCGAGGATGGCCGCCAGGCGGTGGCTCGGGTACCTGGGGTCGACGGGCAGGTAGGCGCCGCCCGCCTTGAGGATGGCGAGCAGGGCGACGACCAGCTCGGCCGACCTGGGCAGGGCGAGGGCGACCAGGGACTCCCGGCCCACCCCGCGCGCGGCCAGTTCGCCCGCCAGGCGGTCGGCCCGGGCGTTCAGTTCGCGGTAGGTGAGGGTCTCGTCCCCGGCGATGAGGGCGGTGGCGTCCGGGGTGCGGGCGGCCTGCGCCTCGACGAGCCCGCCCACGGTGGTGGCGGGGGTGGGCTCGGCCGTGTCGTTGAAGGCCGTGAGCAGCCGGTCGCGTTCGGCCGGCTCCAGGACCTCCAGCCGCGCGGCCGTGAGCTCCGGTGTGGCCGTCAGCTGCCGCAGGACGCGTACGAGGCGCTCCGCGATCACCTCCACGGCCTGCCGGCCGAAGACGCCGGGCGCGTACTGGAAGATGAGCTGGAGGTGCGGGTCGGCCGCGGCCATCAGGGCCAGCGGGTAGTTGGTGGCGGTGGCCGGGCGCAGGCCCGTGAACTCGATCCCGCCGGCGGCGGCGCTCGCGGCGCCGAGGCCCTCCCGGTCGACCGGGTAGGACTCGAAGACGAACAGGGTGTCGAAGAGGGACTGGCGGCCCACGGCCCGCTGGATCTCGGTGAGGCCCCGGTGGTGGTGCTCCAGCAGTCCGGCCTGCCGGTCCTGGAGCCGGGTGAGGATCTCGGCGAGGGTGTCGCCGGGCGCGTACGCGACGCGTACGGGAAGGGTGTTGATGAACATCCCGACCATCTCGCCGACGTCCGCCACCGCCGGGGGGCGGCCGGAGACGGTGGCGCCGAAGACCACGTCCCGGCGGCCGGTGAGCCGGCCGAGGAGCAGCCCCCAGGCGCCCTGGACCAGGGTGTTGACGGTAACGCCCAGCTCGGCGGCGCGCGCCGCGAGGGCGCGGGCCTCGTCGGCGGGCAGCGGCACGTCGAGCTGTTCGACGCCCTCGTCGCCGATGCCCTCGGAGCCGGGGGCGAGCAGGGTCGGGTCCTCGACCCCGTCGAGTTCGGCCGTCCAGGCGCGGGCGGACTCCTCCTCGTCCTGCCGGGCGCGCCAGGTCAGGAAGGCGCCGAAGTCCGGGGCCCCGGGCAGGGCGGCGCCGTCGCCGCGGGAGCCGTAGAGCAGCAGCAGGTCCCGCATGAGCAGGGGGGTGGACCAGCCGTCGAACAGGACGTGGTGGGAGGTCATCACGAGTTCGGCGCGGCCGGGCTCCATGACGACGAGGGAGAGCCGCAGGAGCGGCGGGACGGCCACGTCGAAGTGGGCGGCCCGGTCCTCGGCGAGGAACCGCTCGAAGGCCTCGGTCCGGGCGTCCTGCGCCGTGGCGGTCAGGTCGAGGTGGCGCCAGGGCAGGGTGACGCCTTCGGCCGGGATCACCTGGACGAGGTCCCCGTCGGCCCGGTCGGCGTACGCGGCGCGGAGGTTGGGGTGGCGGTCCAGCAGGGCCTGCCCGGCCCGGCGCATGCGGTCCGGGTCGACCTCGCCGGAGAGGTGGAACACCAGCTGGTTGTGGTACGGGTCGAAGGAGGTTCCGGCGAGCTGCGTGTGGAAGAGCATCCCGGACTGGGTCGGGGTGGCCGGCCAGATCTCGGCGAGCCGGCCGTACCGGGCCTCCCAGGCGTCGATCTCCCGCTGGCCGACGGTGACCAGGGGTGCGTCGGACGGGGTCAGGCCGCCGGCTCCGGGGGCCTGGGCGTGCCGGGCGAGGGCGGTCAGCGCCCGGACCCACAGCCCGGCCAGCTCGGTGACCTCCTCGCCGGAGAGGACCCCGGCGGGGAAGGTGAAGGTGGCGCGGAGTTCCGTTCCGCCGGGGGCGGGGACGGCGGCCGCCTCGATCTCCAGGGCCGACGCCACGGGCAGGTCGGGGTCGGGCGCCGGGTCCGGGTGGACGGGGTCGCCGGGCAGGCCGGTGGCGGGGGTGCGGTCGAGGTAGGTGAACCCGATCGGCGGGGCGGGCCTCCCGGCGGCGGGCCGGTGCCCGACGCCGTGGGCGGCGACCGCCCGCACCTGCTCCTTGACGGCCTTCAGGGCCCGGCCTGCGGCGGGGCCGCCGTCGAAGGCGTCCGCGAGGTCGACGCCGGACAGGTCGAGGCGGGCCGGGTACTCGGCGGTGAACCGGCCGACGGTGCGGGACAGGTCGGCGCCGGGCACCACGTGCTCGGCCCGGTCCCGGCCCTCCAGCCGGACCGACACCGGAGCGCCGGGCAGGCCGCGCGTCGCGCGCAGCCGGGCCAGGGCCAGCGCCAGTGCGGTGACCAGGCCGTCCTCGGTACCGGCGCGGTACGCCGAGGGCAGCGGGCCGAGCAGGTCCGCCGTGACGCCGGCCGGGACCGTGACCCGCACCGTGTCCGTGGTGGAGACGAGGTCGCGGGCCGGGTCGGGCAGGCGGGTGCCGGGGAGGAACTCCTCCTCGTACGGGTCCTCCCGCCGCTCCGGCGCTGCGGCGCCGGCGGTCAGGCCGGCCAGGGCGTGGGCCCAGCGGCGGTAGGAGGTGCCGGTGCGGGGCAGCTCGGGGGTGCGGCCCTCGCCCGCCTGCCCGCAGGCGTCGGCCAGGTCCGCGAGGAGGATCCGCCAGGAGGGGACGTCGGCGACCAGCCGGTGGAGGACGACCAGCAGCCGGTCGCCGCCCGTGGCGGAGGTCAGCCGGACGAACTGGGCCATGACGCCCGCGTCCGGGTCGAGGCGGCCGGCGGCGGCGTCGAGTTCGGCGCGGACGTCGTCGCCGTCGGCCTCCCGCAGCAGGGCTTCGGCGTCCACGGCGCCGGACGCCTCGACGAACAGGCCCGGCTCCGCCCGGTCGAGGCGGGCGCGCAGGACGTCGTGCCGGTCCAGCAGGGCCCTTACGGCCGCGGCCAGTGCGGCGCGGGTGGTGCCCTCGGGCAGGGCGAGCAGCCGGGCGGTGCACAGCCGGCCGATGCGGCCGCCGTGGGCGAGGAGGCGTTCGGCCGACGGGGGCAGCGGGGCCCGGCCGACGGGGCCGCCGGGGAGTTCGGGCAGGGCGGGGGCCTCCGCGTCCCGCCCGTCCACGAGTTCCGCGAGGCGGGCGGCCGTGCGGTGTTCGAAGATCTCCCGCACGGTGATCACCGTGCCGCGCGCCCTGGCGCGGGCGACGACCTGGATGGAGCGGATGCTGTCCCCGCCGAGGGCGAAGTAGTCGTCGTCGATGCCGACCCGCTCCAGGCCGAGCACCTCGGCGAACAGGGCGCACAGGGCCTCCTCGCGCGGGGTGCGCGGGGCCCGGCCGGTGGAGACCTGGGCGTAGTCGGGGACCGGGAGGGCCCGCCGGTTGAGCTTGCCGTTCGGGGTGAGCGGGATCCGCGAGAGCGGCACGATCGCGGTCGGCACCATGTAGTCCGGCAGACGCCCGCGCAGGTACTCGGGGAGCTTGGCCAGCAGCGGCCCGAGGGACTTGGCGAGGGAGGGGTCGTTGGCCCGGATCCGCCCGGCGGCGCCGCCGGGGGCGGCGGTGAAGGCGCCGGTGACGATCCGCGTCCCGGGCTGCGGGGCGGGCAGCAGCACCAGGTCGAAGCGGCGCGCGTCGGCACCGGACCAGGTGACGACCGCGTCCCGGCCGTGCGCGCGGGCCGCGCGGCGCAGTTCCTCCGGGTCGGCGGGCGCGACGGCCGCACCGGGCTCGGGGTCGAGGACCCCCGCCGTGACGGCGGCGGCGGCCTCCCCGGCGAGGCGGGCGTTGGGGATGCCCGTCACCCGCAGCGGGCCCGTCCGGTCCAGTGCGGCGAGGTCCGGCTCCCGGCCCTGCCACGGCACGGCCGGTACGCCGGCCAGGTCGAGGGCGCCGGCGGGCTCCTTGTGCAGGACGACCTCGTAGCGGTGGCGGGTCAGCTCGTTGTGCGCGCCCGCCGCCTTGAGGCGGATGTCGACGCCGACGGGGCAGCCCTGCGCCCAGTCCGTGAACCATTCGGGGGCGACGACCAGTTCCCGTTCGGCGAACCGTGCCTTCTCCACCAGGCCGCGCAGTTCCCCGGGCGCCGCGTACGGGTGGGCGGCGCGCTGGGTCGCGGTGAGCAGCATCGGCAGGGTCGCGGCGTTGCGGACGTCGCCGACGACGATCCGGCCGCCGGGCGCGAGCAGGTCGAGGGCCTGGCTCAGCACCCGGTCGAGGTATCCGGCGTTCGGGAAGTACTGGACGACCGAGTTGAGGACGATCGTGTCGAACGTGCCCCGGGGCAGCCCGGAGACGTCGTCGGCGGCCTGGGCGCTCAGCCGGACCCGGTCGCCGTGGCCGGCCTGCCCGGCCTGGCGGCGGACGCGCTCGACGACGGTGGCGGAGATGTCGGTGCCCCAGTACTCCTCGACCTCGCCGACGATCTTCGCCAGCAGCAGTCCGGAGCCGACGCCTATCTCCAGCACCCGGCGCGGCGCGTACCGCAGGACCTGCTCGACCGCCGCGTCCTGCCACTCCCGCATCTGTTCGCGGGGGATGGGCTCGCCGTCGTAGGTGGAGGTCCACAGTTCGAAGTCCTCGCCGAGGGCCTCGTCGCCGGAGCCGGCGTAGGTCTCGTCGTAGACCTGGCGCCACTCGTCGACCTGGTCGTCGGCGTCGGCGGCCGCGGCCTCCGGGTCGGGGACCACGTAGCCGACGAGGCGCTTGTCGTCCTCGCGGTCCTCGCGGACCACGACCACGGCCTGGGTCACGGCGGGGTGTGCGGCCAGGACGTTTTCGATCTCGCCGAGCTCGATGCGGAAGCCCCGCACCTTGACCTGGAAGTCGGTGCGTCCGACGTATTCCAGGCGGCCGTCGGCGGTCCAGCGCACGAGGTCGCCGGTGCGGTACATGCGGGCGCCGGCGGGGCCGAAGGGGCAGGCCGTGAACCGCTCGGAGGTGAGCTCGGGCCGGCCCTGGTAGCCGCGCGCCAGGCCGTCGCCCGCGATGTACAGCTCGCCCTGGACCCCGCGCGGGACGGGGTTGAGCCGCGCGTCGAGGACGTACACCCGCGTGTTGCCGATCGGGGCGCCGATGGCCACGCCGGCCTGGGCCTCGACGCGGGCCAGGGTGGACCAGATGGTGGTCTCGGTCGGGCCGTACACGTTGAAGACCTCGGCGGCCGCGTCGGCCAGGGTCCGGGCCAGGCGGGCCGGGAGGGCCTCGCCGCCGGTGAGGACCCGCAGGCCCTTCGCGGCGTCCGGCTCGTGCTGGAGGAGCATCTGCCAGAACGCCGGGGTCGCCTGGACCACGGAGACCTCGTGGCGGCGCAGCACGGCCGCGACCTCGGACGGGTCGGAGAGGGTGTCCTTGCCCGCGAGGACGACGGCCGCGCCGTGGACCAGCGGGAGGTACAGCTCCAGTGCCGCGATGTCGAAGGAGACCGTGGTCACGGCGAGCCACCGGTCGGCGGGCGACAGCGGGACGGTGCGGCCCATCGTGGCCAGGAAGTTGTCGAGGGCACCGCGCGGGACGCTGACGCCCTTGGGGTTGCCGGTGGAGCCCGAGGTGTAGATGACGTACGCGGTGTTGTCCGGGGAGACGCGCGGGGCGGGCGCCGTGCCGGGGTCGGAGGCGTCCTTGCGGGCCTCGGCCAGCGTCCCGGCGTCGAGGACGAGGGCCGGGCGGGAGTCGGCGAGGATGTAGTCGATCCGGGAGCGCGGGTGGTCCGGGTCGATGGGGACGTAGGCGGCGCCCGTCTTGAGGACGGCCAGCAGGGCGACGACGAGGTCCGCCGAGCGGGGCAGGCTGACGGCGACGAGGGATTCGGGGCCCACCCCGCGCCCGGTCAGCCAGTGCGCCAGCCGGCCGGCCCGCGCGTCGAGTTCCGCGTAGGTCAGCGACTCGTCCTCGGCGATGACGGCGGGGGCGCCGGGGTTCTCGCGGGCCTGCCGGGCCACGGCCTCCACCAGGCCGGGCTCCAGGGTCGCCTCGGCGGTGTCGTTGGCGGTCTCCAGCAGCCAGGCGCGCTCGCCCTCGTCGAGGACGTCGAGTTCGGCGACGCGCAGGGCGGGGTCGGCGACGGCCTGTTCGAGGATGCGGGTGAACCGGTCGACGACGGCGACGGCCGTGGTGTGGTCGAACAGTTCGGCCGCGTACTCCAGGCGGCCGTGGGCGCGCCCGGTGGCGTCGGGGACGATGTTGAAGAACAGGTCGAACTTGGCGGTGTCGGTGCCCAGGGCGACGGGGGTGACCCGCAGGCCGGGCATCCGGATCTCCGGCCAGACGAACTGCCAGGCGAGCATGACCTGGAACAGCGGCTGGTAGGAGGTGGAGCGGTCCAGGCCGATCAGCTCCACCAGCCGCTCGAAGGGGACGTCCTGGTTGTCGTAGGCGGCCAGGGCCTTGTCCCGGGCCTGGTCGAGCAGGTCGCCGAAGGACGGGTCGCCCGACAGGTCGGCGCGCAGCACCCAGGTGTTGACGAAGAAGCCGATGAGGTCGCCGAGGGCCTCCTCGGTGCGTCCCTCGATGGGGCTGCCGATCGTGACGTCCTCGCCGCCGCCCAGCTTGTGCAGCAGGACGGCGAGCGCGGCCTGGGCGACCATGGGGGCGGTGGCGCCGTGCTCGGCGGCCAGCTTCCCGAGGCGGGCGACGAGTCCGGGTTCCAGCTCGAAGGAGACGTGGCCGCCCCGGTGGCTCGCCACCGCCGGGCGGGGGCGGTCCAGCGGCAGGTTCACCGGCTGCGGCACGTCGGCCAGCTCCCGGCGCCAGTAGTCCAGCTGGCCCGCGGCGATGCTCTGCGGGTCGTCCTCGTCGCCGAGCAGCTGCTGCTGCCACAGCGTGTAGTCCTTGTACTGGACGGGGAGCGGCTCCCAGTCCGGTCCGTGCCCGGCGTGGCGGGCCGCGTAGGCCTCCATGAGGTCGCGCAGGAACGGCCCCATCGAGGCGCCGTCGGCCGCGATGTGGTGGAAGACGAACGCCAGGACGTGCTCCTGTGGGGCGACGCGGAAGACGGTGGCCCGCAGGGGGAGTTCGGTGTCCAGGTCGAACGGCTCGGCGACGGCCTCCCGCAGCGCGGCGTCCACCGCGCCGGCGGCCACGTCGGCCACCCGCAGCCGGGTGTCCGCCTCCTGGGGCGCGAGGATCAGCTGCTCGGGCGTGCCGTCCGCGTCCTCCGTGACGAGGGTGCGCAGGCTCTCGTGCCGGGTGACGACGTCGCGCACGGCCGCGGCCAGGGCGTCGGTGTCCAGGGGCCCGTCCAGGCGCAGCACGAACGGGATGTTGTAGGTCGCCGTCGGGCCCTCCAGGCGGTGGAGGAACCACATCCGGCGTTGCGCGAAGGACAGGGGGATCATCGGGCCTGCTCCGATACGGTCATCTGGCCCAGTCGGGGGCGCAGCTGGGGGCGGTTCGACGTCGACCCGGCCAGTTCCGCGATCTGCTCCGCCAGCTGGGCGACGGTCGGGTTGCGGAACACGGTCGTGACCTTCACGTCGACGTCGAGGGCGTTGCGGATGCGGCCGGTGAGCCGGGTGGCCAGCAGCGAGTGCCCGCCGTGGTCGAAGAAGTCGACGTCGATGCCGATCTCCTCCACGCCGAGCAGGTCGGCGAACAGCCCGCAGAGCGTCTCCTCGGTGGCGTTGCGCGGGCCCCGGCCGGGTTCGGCCGTGGCGGGGAGGTCGGGTGCGGGCAGCGCCTTGCGGTCGAGCTTGCCGCTGGGGGTGGAGGGGAGCCCGGCGAGCGGGACGACCGCCGAGGGGACCATGTACTCGGGCAGGTGCTCGCGGGCCAGCTCGGTCAGGGCCGCCGTGTCCAGCCGCTCGGGGGTCCGGCCGGCCGCCGGGACCACGTACGCGACGAGCCGCTGGTCGCCGGGGCGGTCCTCGCGGACCAGGGCCACGGCGCTCTCGACGTCCGGGTGCGCGGCGATGACCTGCTCGATCTCGCCGAGCTCGATGCGGAAGCCGCGGAGCTTGACCTGGAAGTCGGAGCGGCCGATGTACTCGACCTGGCCGTCGGCGTTCCAGCGGACGACGTCGCCGGTGCGGTACATCCGGCTGCCGGGCGCGCCGAACGGGGAGGCGACGAAGCGTTCCGAGGTGAGCCCGGTCTGGCCGAGGTAGCCGCGGGCGAGGCCGGTGCCGGCCAGGTACAGCTCGCCGGCGACGCCCGGGGCGACCGGGCGCAGCGCGGCGTCGAGCACGTACACCTGTGTGTTCCACACCGGTGCGCCGATGGGCACCCGGTCCGCGCCGGGTACGTGCCGGTACGCGGTGACCTCGACGGAGGCCTCGGTGGGACCGTAGAGGTTGTGGACGCCGAGGTGGGGCAGGAGGGCGGAGACCTTGTTGGCGAGGGCGGGCGGGAAGGCCTCGCCGGCCACCTCGATCCAGCGCAGGCTGTCGCAGTCCCGGGCGGAGGGTTCGCCCGCGAAGGCCTCCAGCAGGGAGGGGACGAAGTCCGCGCCGGTGACGCGCTCGCGCCGGATCAGGTCGGCGAGGTAGGCGGGGTCGCGGCGCCCGTCGGGGCGGGCGATGACCACGGCGGCGCCGGTCTGGAGGGGGGCGAAGATCTCGGGCACCGAGACGTCGAAGCTCGCGGTGGTGCTGAGCAGGACGCGGTCCTCGGGGGTGACGCCGAAGTGGGCGAGGCCCCACTTCAGCCGGTTCATGATGGCCCGGTGGGCGACCTGGACGCCCTTGGGGCGGCCGGTGGAGCCGGAGGTGAAGATGACGTACGCGGCGTGGTCCGGGGCGAGTGCGCGGACGGGGTCGGTGTCCGGGTGGCCGGAGACGTCGGGGAGGTCGGCGTCGAGGACGAGCAGCGGCTTCGCGCCGTCCAGGACGAGCCGCACCCGGTCCTCGGGCAGTTCGGTGTCGACGGGCACGTAGGCGGCGCCCGCCTTCACCACGGCGTAGATCGCGACCATCAGGTCGACGGAGCGGGGCACCTTGACGGCGACGAGCCGCTCGGGTCCCGCGCCCCGCTCGATGAGCCAGTGCGCGAGCCGGTTGGCGCGGCGGTTGAACTCGGCGTAGGTCAGGGTCTCCCCCTCGCCGATGAGCGCCGTCCGGTCGGGCGTGCGCCGCACCTGGGCCTCGAAGGCGCCCGGCAGGGTGTCGTCCGGCACGGGGTGGGCCGTGTCGTTGACCCCCTCGACCAGCAGGTGCCGCTCGTCCTGCGACAGCACGTCGACGGAGCCGACGGGGGTCTTCGGGTCCTCCAGGACCCGGTCCAGGACCCGGACGAGCCGGGCGGCGATCCCCTCGGCCGCCTCCCGGTCGAAGAGGGTGGTCTGGTAGTCGAGGGAGAGCCGCAGGTAGGGGTCGGAGGAGTTGAGGGTGAGCGGGTAGTGGGAGCCGGCGAAGGGGCGGATGGCGTCGATGGTGAAGCCGGCCGACTCGTTGGCCTCGACGATGCCCTCGCGGTCGATGGGGTAGTTCTCGAAGACGACGATGGTGTCGAACAGGGAGGGCAGTGCGACGCCGCGCTGGATGTCGGCCAGGCCGTAGTAGTGGTGGTCGAGCAGGGAGACCTGGCGGTCCTGGAGGCCGGTGACGACCTCGCCCAGGGTGTCGCCCGGCCGGCAGCGGACGCGGGTGGGCAGGGTGTTGATGAACAGGCCGACCATCTCGTCCGAGCCGGCCAGGTCGGCCGGGCGTCCGTTGACGGCGGCGCCGAAGACCACGTCGTCCCGGCCGGTCAGCTTGGACAGCAGGACCGCCCAGGCGCCCTGGAGGAGGGTGTTGAGGGTGACGCCGAGTTCGGCGGCGCGGCGGGCGAGTTCGCGGCCCTTGTCGATGGAGAGCGGGACCTCGACGCGGCCGAGGGCCGTGGCCTCGCCCTCGGCGGTGCGCTCGGCGGCGATGAGGGTGGGCTGCTCGAAGCCGTCGAGCTCCTCCTTCCACCGGGCGGCGGAGGCGTCCCGGTCCTGGCGGGAGAGCCAGGCCAGGTAGTCGCCGTAGCCGCGGACCGGGGCGAGTTCCTCGTCGCCGGCGTAGAGCCGGACCAGGTCCTTGATGACCAGCGGCGAGGACCAGCCGTCGAAGAGGGTGTGGTGCGCCGTGACGATGAGCTTGGACCGGTCGGGCCCGCAGGTGAGCAGGGCCAGCCGGAAGAGCGGCGGGCGGGCGGGGTCGAGCTGGTCGGCCCGGTCGGCGGCGAGGGCCGCGTCGAGCGCCGCGTCCTGCTCGGCGCCGGTGCGGCCGGTCAGGTCGAGGTGGCGCCAGGGCACGTCGACGTGTTCGGCGACGACCTGGACGGGATCGCCTCCGGCGGCGGCGAGGAACGCGGAGCGCAGGTTGGGGTAGCGGTCCAGGAGCGCCTGTCCGGCCGCCCGCATGCGCGCGGGGTCCACGTGTCCGGTCAGGTGCAGCACGAACTGCATGTGGTAGACGTCGAAGGCGCCGTCGGCGAGGGCCGCCTGGAACTGGATGCCGGACTGGCCGGGGGCCTGCGGCCACACCTGGACCAGCCGGCCGTAGCGCTCCTCCCACTCCTCGATCTCGCCCTGTCCGACGGTGACCAGGGGGGCGTCGGAGGGGGTGAGCCCGCCGATCCGGGGGCGGGCGGCGTACGCGGCCATGCCGTGCAGCACCTCGACCCACAGGGCGGCCAGCTCGGCGGCCCGCTCGCGGGACAGGACGCCGGTGGGGAACATGAAGACGGTCTGGAGCCGTGCCCCCTCGGCGGTGTCGGTGACGACCGAGTTGACCTCCAGCGCGGAGAGGGCGGGCAGGTCCGGGTCGGGCATCGGGATCAGCTCGGAGGACCAGCCGGACGGGATCCAGCCGTGGCCGCGCAGGTGCTCGGGCACGTCGGCGCCGGAGATCCGGCCGAGGTAGTTGAAGCCGATCTGCGGGTCGGCGTACTCCTCCAGCTGGACGGCGGTCTCGGGGTTGAGCCAGCGCAGCAGTCCGTAGCCGAGGCCCTTGCCCGGGACGGCGCGCAGCTGCTCCTTGACCAGCTTGACCGCCTGCCCGGCGGCGGGGCCGCCGGCCAGGACCTCGTCCAGGTCCACGCCCCGTACGTCGACCTTGGCCGGGTACATGGCGGTGAACCAGCCGACGGTCCGGGAGAGGTCGGCGCCGGGGACGGCCTCCTCCTCGCGGCCGTGGCCCTCCAGCCGGACCAGGGCCGAGCGGTCCGTCCCGCGCCAGCGGTTCACGGCGAGGGCGAGGGCGGCGAGCAGCACGTCGGTGCCGGTGCCCTTGAAGGCGGCGGGCAGCCCGGTCAGCACCGCCTCGGTGACCTCGGCGGGCAGCTGCACCCGTACGGTGTCGAGGGTGGCCATGGTGTCCACGGCGGGGTCGAACGCCCGCTCCCCGAGGGGGAGGTTGGGCGACTCCAGGACGTCGCGCCAGTGGTCGAGCTCCGCCTCCCGCTCCGGGGAGATCGCCTCGTCCTCCAGGGCGGCCGCCCAGCGGCGGGCGGAGGTGCCGGTCTCCGGGAGTACGGGGGTGCGGCCGGAGCGGACCTCCTGCCAGGCCTCGGCGAGGTCCGACATGAGGATGCGCCAGGAGACCCCGTCCACGACGAGGTGGTGCAGCACCACGAGGAGCCGGCCCTCGCCGGAGTCCGCGGTGAACCAGACGAAGTCCGCCATGGTCCCGGCCTCGGGGTCGAGCCGGCCTGCGGAGTCCTCCAGCGCGGCCCTGGCCGTCGTCAGCGCCTCGGGGTCCTCCCAGCCGCCGGGGACGGGGACGCGGTGGATCAGGCCGGCCGCCCGTACGGCGCCGCGCGGGCGCACGTCGAGGGAGGGCTCGCCGGAGCCGCGCACGAGCCGGGCGCGCAGCAGGTCGTGCCGGTCGAGCACGGAGTCGAGGGTGGCGGCCAGCCCGGCCTCGTCGATGCCCTGGGGCAGGTCCAGCACGATGGACATGGCGAAACGGTTCAGCCCGCCGCCGTGCTCGAACACGTGCCGGGCCACCGGCTGGAGGGGCATCGGGCCGACGCCGCCGCCCTCCAGCTCGGCGAGCACGGGCGCCCGGTCCCCCCGGTCGGCGGCCGCCTCGGCCAGCCGGGCCGCCGTACGGCACTCGAAGATCTCCCGCGTGGTGAGGTCCAGGCCACGGGCCCGGGCCCGGGCCACGACCTGGATGGAGCGCAGGCTGTCGCCGCCGACCGCGAAGAAGTCGTCGTCGACGCCGACCCGGTCGACGCCGAGCACGTCCGCGTAGGCCGCCGTGATGATCTTCTCGGCCTCGGTGCGGGGCTCCCGGTAGGCACCGCCCTGGAACTCCGGTTCGGGCAGCGCCGAGCGGTCCAGCTTGCCGGTCGGGCCCAGCGGCAGCCGTCCGACGGCCACGAAGGCGGAGGGCACCATGTAGTCGGGCAGCCGGGCCGCGGTGAACTTGCGCAGCTCGGCGGCCGAGGCGCCGGCCTGGACGTCCACGTCGCCGATGCCGCCGGCTCCGTCGTCGCCGACGGCCCCGTCACCGGTGTGGACCACGTAGGCGACGAGCCGCTTGCCGCCCGAGGGCGCCTCACGGCCGATGACCACGGCCTCGCTGATGCCGGGGTGGGCGGTGAGCGCCGCCTCGACCTCGGCGGTCTCGATGCGGAAGCCGCGCACCTTCACCTGGCCGTCGCCGCGTCCGACGCACTCCAGGACGCCGTCGGCGTTCCAGCGGGCCAAGTCGCCCGTGCGGTACATCCGCTCGCCCGCGGGGCCGAACGGGTTGGCGACGAACCGCTCGGCGGTCAGGGCCGGGCGGTCGTGGTAGCCGCGGCCCAGGCAGGTGCCGACCACGTACAGCTCGCCGATGACCCCCTGCGGGACCGGGGCGAGGCCCGGTCCCAGCACGTAGGCGCGCATGTTGCCCAGCGGGGTGCCGATGGGCGCGACCTCGCCCCGTCCCCACTCCCCGGACGCCGCGAGGGGGAAGGCGGTGGCGTAGAAGCTCTCGCTCTGCCCGTAGGAGTTGACGATCTGCGCGCCGGGCAGGGCCTCGCGCACCTGGCGCACCAGCCGGGCCGGGAGCACGTCGCCCGCGAAGACGACGGTGCGCACGCCGGGCGCCTTGTCCAGGTGGCCGACGAGTTCCCCGAGCACGGAGGGGACGCCGCTGATGACGTGGCCGTCCCAGGCGTCCCGCTCGGCGAGCGCCAGCACGTTGTCCACCACCTCGGCGGTGCCGCCGGTGGACAGGGTGGTCAGCAGTTCGAAGACGGAGACATCGAAGTTGACGGAGGTGCCGGAGAGCATCTTCCAGCCGGCGGGGGCGTCGAGGACGCGCACGAGCTCCCGTACGCCGTTGACCACGCCGCGGTGGGTGATCGCGGCGCCCTTCGGCTTGCCCGTGGAGCCGGAGGTGTACATCACGTACGCCAGGTTGTCCGGCGCCGGGCGCGCGGGCCGTACGTCCCCGGCGGTGTCCCACGCGGCGCGGTCGTCGACGTTGACGACCGGGACCTCGTGCTCGGGCAGCTCGCGGGCGGTCGCGGTGTCGGTCAGCACGAACCGGGGGCGGGCCTCGGTGAGCACGGTGCGCGCCCGTCCGGCGAGGTACTGCGGGTCCAGCGGCACGTACCCGGCGCCGGACTTGAGGATGCCGAGCAGGCCGGCGACGAGTTCCTCCGTGCGCGGCAGCGCCAGCACCACGAGGTCCTCGGGCCCGGCCCCGCGCCGGTTCAGTTCCCGTGCCACGGCGTCGGCCCGCTCGTCGAGCTCCCGGTAGGACAGCGTCCGGCCCTCGCACACCAGGGCCGGGGCGTCCGGCGTCCGGGCCGCCTGCGCCTCGAACAGCTCGGGGACCGTCAGTCCGGCGGGCACCTCGGCGGCGGTGTCGTTGAACCGGTGGAGCAGCAGGTCGCGCTCGGCGTCGTCGAGCACGTCGACGCCGCCGACGGTGCGTCCCGAGTCGGTGGCGAGGGCGTCCAGGACGCGGACGAACCGGGCCGCGAGGGTCCGGGCGGTGCCGGCGTCGAACAGGTCGGCGGCGTACTCCAGCCGGACCTCCGCGCCGCCCGAGGCGTCCGGGATCATGTTGAAGAACAGGTCGAACTTGGCCGTGCCGGTCTCCAGGGTCTCCGACTCGGCCTCGAGACCGGCGAACTCCAGCTTCCCCAGGGGCTCCTGCCAGGCCAGCATCACCTGGAAGAAGGGGTGGTAGGCGATGGACCGGTCCGGGTTGAGCAGCTCCACCAGCCGCTCGAAGGGGATGTCCTGGTTGTCGTAGGCGGCCAGCGCCCGGTCCCGCACCCGCCGGAGCAGCTCGCGGAAGGTGGGGTTCCCGGAGAGGTCGACGCGCAGCACCCAGGTGTTGACGAAGAAGCCGACGAGGTCGCGCAGTTCCTCGTCGGTGCGGCCCGCGATCGGGGCGCCGATCGGGATGTCGTCGCCGCAGCCGAGGTGGTGCAGGAGCACCGCCAGCGCCGAGTGCATGACCATGGAGACGGTGATGTCCTGCTCGGCGGCCAGCTTCTCCACGGCGGCCAGCAGCCCGGGCTCGACCGGGAAGCGGACCAGGCCGCCTTCGGGGCTCGTGCGCTGGGGGCGCGGGCGGTCGGTCGGCAGGGCCAGCGGCTGCGCCATGCCGGCCAGGGCCTCGCGCCAGTAGGCGAGCTGTCCGGCGGCCAGGCTGTCCGGGTCGGACTCGTCGCCGAGCACGTCCTGCTGCCACAGCGTGTAGTCGGCGTACTGGACGGGGAGCGGCTCCCACGCCGGGGCCGCCCCCTCCTTGCGCGCCGCGTACGCCTCGGCGAGGTCGCGCAGCAGCGGGCCGAGGGACTCTCCGTCCAGGGCGATGTGGTGCACGACGAGCACGAGGGTGTGCTCGGCCGGGCCGGTCCGCAGCAGCGTGGCGCGGAGCGGCACGTCGGCGGCCAGGTCGAAGGTCGCCTTGGCCTCCCGGTCGACCGCCGCCGCCCGCTGCGCCGGGGTGATCTCCCGGACCGGCAGGGCCGGCGGCCGCTCCCCGGACGCCAGCACCCGCTGGTGCGGGACGCCGTCGTCGTCCTCGGCGATCACCGTGCGGAGGACCTCGTGCCGGTCGACGACGTCGCGGAGCGCCGCTTCCAGCGCACCCGCGTCCAGCTCACCGGTCAGCCGCAGGGCGAAAGCGCCGTTGTAGGTCGGCGAAGGACCTTCGAACCGGTCCACGAACCACAGCCGGCGCTGCGCGAACGACAACGGGATCATTGTGTCTCCAAATTCGGCGAACCAGGGAGCGGTCGTCGGCTCAGCTCTGGTCGAGCAAGGTCAAGAGTTCTTCGTTGTAGAAGTCGTCGATGGAGATCGCCCCGGACAGCGTGGAGAAGTACCGGTCGATGTGCTCCTGGTGGCCGACCAGCTTGCGCAGCATGTCGGTGCGGCCCTCGGGCTTGAGTTCGGCGACGTTCAGGGCGCCCTGGTACTGGCTGTGGGCCTCGTTGCCCAGGTTGTTCTCGTAGCGGCGCAGGGCGGACTTCAGGCCGGCCTCGTCGTGCAGCCGCTCCCCGATGAGGTCGGTGAGGGACTGGGCCTGGACGAAGGCCTCGGTGATGCCGCGGGCGGTGATGGAGTCCTTGTGGTTGACCGCGTCGCCGACCAGGACCCAGCCGGGTCCGTAGGCCTTGCGGAAGAAGTTCTCCTGGTGGCCCGTGCCGTACATCTGCTCCTCGCGGCTGCCCGCGCGCATCCGCTCGTACAGGTCGGGGGCGGTGGTGCGGACGGCCTCCAGGTAGGCCGGCTCCACGTTCTTGCGGACCTCGTTGTAGTCGGCCTGCGGGAAGTAGGTCATGATCAGCTTGAGGTCGTCGTTGGTGGGGACGGCGGCGACCCAGCGGCCCGGCCGCTCGTACAGCTCGAAGCTGGAGGGGACCCCGGACCAGTAGCTGTAGTAGACGCAGGTCGCGCGCGGGTGCTCGATGACGTAGGAGGCGCCCGCCTTGCGGGCCACCAGCGAGCGCATGCCGTCGGCGCCGACGACCAGGCGGGCCCGGGCCGTCGCCTCGGCGCCGCCGGGGGTGGTGTAGCGCACCCCGGCGACCCGGTCGTCCTCCCGGAGCAGGTCGCTCACGGCGCAGCCCTCGCGGAACTCCACTCCGGCGGCCACGGCGCCCTCGGCGAGGATCGGGTCGAGCACGTAGCGCCGCGGGGCGTAGGTGGTCGTCAGCCCGTCGATCGGCAGGGAGAACCCGTCGATGCGGACGCCGGGGCCCTCGTAGCGTTCGTGGGTGATCGGCTGGGCGCCCGAGTCGCGGATCCGCTCCAGCAGGCCCCACTTGTTGAGCAGCGCCACGCCCTGCATGTGGATGTAGTGCGAGGACAGGGTGTCCTGCGGGAAGCGGGCCTTCTCCAGGAGCAGGACGCGGTAGCCCCGCCGGGCGAAGAGCATGGCCGTCGGCGATCCCGCGCAGCGGGCACCGATGACGATGACGTCGTAGTCGTCCACGGCGTCCCCCCTCTACCGGTTGGCTTCGATGTAGGCGGAGATCGACGCGACCGTCGGGTTGAGGAACATCTGGTCCATCGGGACCTCGACGCCCAGTTCCTCGATGTAGGCGCCCTGGATCTTGGTCATGATCAGGGACTGGCCGCCCAGGGCGAAGAAGTCGTCGTCGGGGGCTATGTCGTCGCGCTCGAACTCCCGGCACCAGATGGCGCGCACACCGTCGGCAATCATCACTGTCCTCTCGCTTCTGCGTCGACCAGCGCCGCGCGGTCGACCTTTCCGTGCGGGCTCAGCGGGATCCGCGGGACGTTGGTGAACCGGGCCGGCACCATGTTCCGCGGCAGGTTCTCCAGGAGGCGGGCGCGCAGGTCGTCCCCGGCGAGGTCGGCGCCCGCCGGGACGACGAACGCGGCCAGTTCGGCGTCGCCGGAGGCGTCGTAGGTGACCGCGACGGCGGCCTCCCGGACTCCGGCCAGCCGGCCGAGGGCGCGTTCGACGTCGGAGGGGTCGATGCGCATGCCGCGCACCTTCACCTGGGCGTCGATCCGGCCGAGGACGACGAGGTCACCGTCCTCGTTGACGTAGCCGCGGTCGCCCGTGCGGTAGAGCCTGAGCGGTGCCCCGCCGGACTCGACCGTGATGAACTTCTCGTTCTCGGGACCGTCGGCGCCCAGGTAGCCGGCGCCGACGCCGGCACCGGCGATGCAGATCTCGCCCTGCTCCCCCGGGGCGACGCCGCGCAGCCCCTCGTCGAGGAGGTGGATGTCGGTGTTGTGGGCCGGCTTGCCGACCGGCGGGACCTCGTGCTCACCGGGCCGGTGACCGGCGAGGTCGAAGGAGGTCGCGACGTCGGTGCACTCGGCGACGCCGTACTGGTGCAGGAGGGTGCAGGTGTTGCCCTCGCGCCGGGCCCAGTCCGCGAGCCGTTCGGCCTTGAGGGGCTCCCCGCCGAAGAGGACGTAGTCCAGGCGGGTGAGGGCGTCGCCGCCGCGCGCGGTCTCCCAGTCGACCAGCAGGTAGAGGGTGCTGGAGGCGCAGTGCACGGTGCGGACGTCGTTCTCGTTCAGCGTCCGGTAGGCCAGCATGGGGTCGAAGTTCCGGCTGGCCATGAGGTGCTGGGTGGCGCCGCAGAACAGCGGGGTCATCAGGGCGCGCTGGGAGAGGTCGAAGCCGAAGGCGCTGACGACCAGGTTGTGGGAGCCCCGGTCCAGGCCGTACTCGATCCTCAGCCAGTTCATCAGGTTGAACCAGCCCGCGTGCCGGACGGCGGTCAGCTTGGGGGTACCGGTCGAACCGGAGGTGAAGACCGCGTAGCACAGGTCGTCCCCGGTGACCTCGACGTCGGGGGCGGTCGCCGGGAGGGTCTCCAGGTGCCCGGAGAGCTCCTCGAAGCCGACGACGTCCACGGGCGCGGACCCGATCAGCCCGGACGTCGCCGGGGAGGCGACGATCAGGGCGAGGCCGGGGACCCGGTCCAGCAGCAGCCGCAGCCGGGCCGGCGGGTAGGCCGGGTCGAAGGGGACGTAGGCGGCGCCCGCCTTGAGCGTGCCGAGGATCGCGACGAGCAGGTCGGCGGAGTAGTCCAGGCACACGCCGACCTTGGCGCCCCGGCCGGCTCCGCGCGCCGTGAGGTAGTGCGCGAACCGGTTGGCCCGCGCGTCCAGCTCCGCGTAGGTCATCCGCCGGCCGGCACAGGAGACGGCGACGGCGTCGGGGGTGGTCCGCGCGTGCGCCTCGAACTGTCGGTGGACGACGGGCGCCGGGGGCAGGGCGACCCGCTTTCCCTGAAGGATCATCAACTGGCTCCGGTGTGAGAGGTGTCCGGCGGGACGGCCGCCGGGCGCGCCACGGGATCGCCCCGCGCGGCGGTGGTGCGGGACTTTCGCAGCACCCCCTAGGCGGTCTTCCGGTCGGCGGTCTCCAGCAGGCGGGCCACCCACTTGTCCACGGGCAGGCCGTGGGCGGCCGCCGCCCGGGAGAGGTGGTCCAGCTGGTCGGCGGAGAGCTCGATGGTGAGCTTCGTGACCGGGGGGCGCCGCCCGGTGCCGGCCGCACCGGGCAGCCGGGACACCCCGGGCTCCTTCCCGTCCGCGCCCTCGGGGAGGGCGGCCGTGTCGTTCTGCACGGCCAGGCTGGCGCGGACCGCCCTGCGGAGTTCGTTGCGCGACCACTTCTGCTGTTCGGCCTTGCGCAGCCAGTAGTCCTGCTCGGGCGGCGCGAGGCGGGCCACCTCGGCGTGGTGGGCGAAGCTGAGGGCGTCGCGCCTGCGGTGGTGGTCGAACCGGCGGGCCACCCAGGCGTAGTTGCGCAGGGTCTGGTAGTCGAGCCCGGTGCGCTCGATCGCCTCCTTGTAGCGCCGCCACCCGTAGGTGGCCTCGCCGAAGCGGAGCCAGTCGGCGAGCCACCAGGCGGAGGAGTTCCCGAGCTCGCGCAGGTTGGTCCCGATCTGCTCCCAGGACCGCTCCGGCAGGTTCGCCGGGAGGATCATCCCCGACTTGCGCACCTCGGCCTGTGGTCCCACGAAGGACAGGACCACCTCGCTCCGCCCGGCCTCACCGCCGGTGCCGGCCGGCCGGACCCGGTGGCCGCCCGCGGTTCTCGCAGCGCCGCTGACCATCTTCATCCCCCAACTCAGAGTGTCTGCCTGGGCGCCGGCCGGCCACTCGCCCGAGCGAGCGCCGGCGGCACGCGGGTGTGCGGGCCCGCGGCGGCGGGCACCGGCGTCAGTCCGAGGCCATGGCCTCGCGCAGGCTCCGGGGGCGCAGGTCGGTCCAGTTCCGCTCGACGTACTCCAGGCATGCGGCCCGGTCGGCCTCGCCGAAGACGACCCGCCAGCCGGCGGGCACCTCGGCGAACACGGGCCACAGGGAGTGCTGGTCCTCGTCGTTGACCAGGACGTGGAAGCGGCCGTCCCCGTCGTCGAAGGGGTTCGTGCTCACGTGACACTTCCTTAACTGTCATGGGGTGACTCGGGAAGGGGAGGTCGCCGGGGCGTGTGGGGGGAAGCGGAGAGCGCGGGGTCGCCGATCGGCGTCGTGCGACGGGGTGCGGGGCGCTCCGGTTCGAGCGGTGGTGCGGTGCCCCGGCCTTGCGGGCCGGATCGCGGGTGTCGTCGTCTGGGCTGGGCTGCCCGGGTGACCGGCCCGGCTCGGCGCCCACTGTACCCACGGCCCTTTTGAGACACGGTCGAGTCCCGCTCGCGAGGCCGCCGGGGGCCGCCGTCAGGCGCGCGCGCCGCGCCGCCTGAGGATCGTTCGAGGTCCGCCACACCCTCGGCACAGGCCACCTGATGCCCGCGCCCCGCCGGCCGGACGCGGCCCTATGGTGCGAGGGTGCGCGGCCCGATCCGAGGGAGAGAGATGGACAGCACACGTCCTGCCTTGCGCTTGTTCGTCCTGCACCACGCGGGCGGATCGCACCTGCCGTACCGGCACTGGCCGGCCGGGCTGCCGGAGAGCTGGGACGTGCGGCTGCTCGACGCCCCGGGGCACGGCTTCCTCCTCGACCTGCCGCCGTTCACGGACGCGGCCGGGCTCGCCGACTTCCTGCTGAGCTCCATCGAGGCCGAACTCACGTGTCCGTATGCCCTTTTCGGCCACAGTATGGGTGCCCTCGTGGCGTACGAGATCACCCGGCGGGCCGCCGCCCGGGGCCTTCCGCCGCCCGTGTGGATCGGGGTCTCGGCGCGCACCGCGCCGCGGCCCGCGGGGCCGGCGGAGCCGTACCACGAGCTGCCCGGCGCCGAGTTGCGCAGGCGGCTGAACCTGCTGGGCGGCACGCCGGACGGGATCTTCGACGACCCCGAGCTGTGGTCCGTGTTCGAGCCGGTCATCCGGGCCGACCTGCGCCTGGTGGAGGAGTGGCGGCCGGATCCCGGGGCCGGACCGCTGCCGGTGGCGCTGTCCGCGTACGCGGGCGCCGACGACGGGCACGCCTCGCCGGAGCGGATGGCCGGCTGGGCGGCGCACTCGGAGCGCTTCCTGGGCCTGCGGGTCCTCGACGGCGGCCACTTCTACTTCCAGGACGATCCCCGGCCGCTGCTGCGGCGGATCGAACGGGACGCGACCGCGGCGCTCGACGCGGCGGGCGCGGCGCGGCCCTCCTGACCCGTGCGTTGCCGGCCCGTGCGAGGAGAAGACATGCAGTTCCGCATTCTCGGTCTGGTGGAGGTCCGCGACGACGAGGCCGGCCTGCACCTCCTTCCCACGGGTGCCAAGCAGCGCGCGCTGCTGGGGGCCCTGGTGGTGAGGGCCGGGCAGAGCGTCTCCGTGGGCCAGCTCATCGACGAGCTGTGGGGCGAGCGGCCGCCCGCGAACGCGGCGAACGCGCTCCAGGTCCACGTGGGCCGGCTGCGCCGGCTGCTGGCCGGCCCGGACGGCGGCCGCGCCGCCGAGCGGGCGCCGGCGTACCCGCCGTGGATCACGACCACCTCGCGGGGCTACACCCTGCGGCCCTCCCCGGTGGAGACGGACGCCGCCCGCTTCCAGCAGCTCACCGACACGGCCCGGCGGCTCCTGCCGGAGGATCCGGGGCAGGCCGGTGAACTGCTGCGCCGGGCCCTGTCGCTGTGGCGCGGCCCGGCCCTGGAGGGGAGTGTGCTCGGCGGCATCTGCGCGGGCCGGGCCGCCCAGCTGGAGGAGCACCGGCTGACCGCGCTGGAGCTGATGTACGACGCGTACCTGCGCGCCGGGCGGCACGGTGAGATCACCGGCGAGCTGATGGTGCTCACCACGGACCACCCGACGCGGGAGAGGTTCTACGACCTGCTGATGGTCGCCTACTACCGCTGCGGCCGGCAGGCGGAGGCGCTCGGCGTGTACGAACGGGCGCGCAACCGCATGGTGCACGACCTCGGTGTGGAGCCGGGGCCGGTCCTGCGCGGCCTCATGCAGGCGATCCTGCACCACGACCCGGTGCTGGTCACGGCGCCGGGCGCGCTCCCGGGCGCCGCGCCGCGGACCGGGGCGGCGCCCGCGGAGACGGACGGGGCGGTGCTGCCCCTCTTCGAGGAGATCGCCCGGCTCCAGCGCCGCATCGAGGTGCTCCAGCAGGAGCAGAACCAGCTCCTGTGCCGCTTCAACGAGCTGACGGCGGGCACCGCCCGCCCGCTGGCGGCCGGGTCGGCGGCCGTTCCCTAGGGACGCTCAGGGCGTCTGCGGGCAGAACTCGGCGTTGACCAGGGGGAGGATGGTCTCCGCCCCCCAGTTCGCGTTGTAGCTGAACGTGAGCTGGTGGCGGGCGTCCTCGGTGAAGGCGGCCAGGGAGATCCAGCCCACGGCGCCCCCGTCGTGGTACCAGAGGTCGGTGCCGCAGCCCAGGGTGAGCCGTTCGACGCCCAGGCCGTAGGAGGCGCCCGGCCAGTCCGGGTTGTCCACGGTCGTCTTCATCTCCGCCAGCTGCTTCGGCGGCAGCAGGCGGCCGCCCATCAGGGCCGCGTAGAACCGGTTGAGGTCGGCCGTGCTGGAGATGAGGTCGGCGTTGCCCCAGCTCTGCGACGGGTTCGCCTCGGTGACGTCGTCGATCCGGTCGGGCTGGGCGGCGAACAGCCTGGAGTAGCCGCGGCCGCTCGGCTGGGGCAGGCCGACGGCGGTGCCGGGGTGGGAGGTGGCCTTGAGCTCCAGGGGCTCGATGACGCGCTTGCGCACCTCGTACGCGTACGGCGTCCCGGTGACCTTCTCCAGGACCAGGGCGGCCAGCACGTCGTTGGTGTTGGAGTACCAGTGCCGCGCGCCGGGCCGGAAGGGCGGCTCGTGGGCGAGGGCCGTCTTCACGCGCTGCTCGGCCGTCACGGTGTCCAGGCGGTGGGCGAGGTAGCCGTCGCCCGTCAGGTACGTCTGGGCGTACTGCGGGTCGGCGAGGTAGTCGAAGAGCCCGCTGGTGTGGTTGAGGAGCTGGCGCACGGTGATCGCGCGGCCGTCGTTGCCGTTGCCCGTGACCAGGCCGGGCAGGTGGCGGTCCACGGTGTCGTCGAGGCTCAGCCTGCCCTCGGCCTCCAGCTGGAGGAGGACCGTGGCCACGAAGGTGTTGGTCATCCCGCCTATGCGGAACCTGTCGTTCTTGGTGCGCGCGGCCCCCGTCGTCCGGTCGGCCACACCCGCCGCCGTCTTCCACACGCCCGCGTCGTCCCGCGCCTCGGCCGCGACGCCGGGGACACCGGCCGCGACGGCCGCGTCGACCGCGCGCTGGGTCGCCTGGTGGCCGGCCACCGGGCGGGGCTTCTCCCAGGCCGCCCGGGCGGGGCCGGTGAAAGCGGTGGCCATGAGTACGACCGCCGCCGCGGCGATCACTCCGGTTCTCGGTCTTTTCCGCATCCTCATACCCCTCTCCGGAAATTCATCTGGCCAGAAAATACCTGCCCATTGGTTCTTTTCGGGGGCCTGGAGGCCGAATTCCAGACGTATCGGCGGCCGAATCGCGCCCGCAACGGCGGAAGGGGTCGTCCCGTCGACGGGACGACCCCTGTACTCCTCGGCGCGCGGCCGTTCGAACGCTGCTCCGGCAACGCTCCAGCCCGCCCCGCGACAGTTCTCGCCGGTTGTGTACGCCCCTTCTCCTGGAGGCACGATGGCACGTCAGGACGGTCACACCGCGGCGTCGCACGGCGGCACGGCAGCCGGCCCCCCCGGGCCCCCGGCGTGGCAGCCGCAGACCGCGGGGGCCGGGCCGCGCAGGGGCCAGGTGCTGACGACCAAGGTGGGCCTGCAGATGCCGCCCCAGCTGGCCTACGACGAGTGGGAGCGGGCCGGCCACCAGCTCGTCGGCGTCCTCGACTCGTCCTGCTGGTGGCTGGGCGACTGGCTCAAGTACGGCAAGGACCACTACACCGACCGGTACCAGCGCGGGATCCGCGCCGCCGGGCTCTCGTACCAGACCCTGCGCAACTACGCCTGGGTCTCCCGGCGCTTCGAGCTGGCCCGGCGCCGGCCCGCCCTGAGCTTCCAGCACCACGCCGAGCTGGCCTCCATGCCGGCCGGGGAGCAGGAGGTCTGGCTGGACCGCGCCGAGCAGCGGCAGTGGACCACCAAGCAGCTGCGCTCCGCCCTGCGCGCCACGCGCCAGAGCGCGGAGCCGGCCCGGCCGCCCCTGGAGCCGAGCCGCCGCCTGGAGGTGCCGGGCAGCCGCGTGCGGTGGTGGCACAGGGCCGCCGAGCAGGAGGGCGTCGACTTCGAGCAGTGGGTGATGACCACCCTGGACAGCGCGGCCGCGAGCGCGCTGGAGGAGCGCGACGAGCGGGAGCAGCGCAAGGAGGCCGTCAGCGCCTGAGGCCCCGGCGGCAGGTCAGGGCAGTCGGCTCATCAGGCCGGCGGTCTCCCGCTTGTACGTGCACCCGCTGCTCCCGAACGACTCCCGCACCCGTTCGCGCACCTCCTCGGGCTGCTCCTGGCTGAGCTTGAACATGCCCTCGGCCCCGGTCACCGTGAACCGGAAGGCCCCCACGTCGGGGACGATCTTCCTGAAGTAGTCGAGCGACCCCGTCATGTCCCAGCCCTCGCCGAACGCCCCCTCGAAGGCGCGCACGGTGGCCTGCACCACCTCCAGCGTCTCCTCGATCGACTCGATCTTCTCCACGACGCCCCGCACGTGCACCGAGGTGAAGTTCCACGTCGGAGCGGCCGGGCTCTTCCCGTACACCGTGGGTGAGACGTAGGAGTGCGGGCCGGTGAAGGTCAGCAGCAGGAGGCCGCCCGTCCGCAGGGCGTCCCAGTGCGGGTTCGCCCGGTTCATATGGCCGAGCAGCACGGTCCCCGGCAGCTCGCCGGTGGCCTCGCCGGAGGTCCCGGGATCGAGGATGACCGGGAGGTGCGTGGCGAACGGACCGTCCTCGGGGCTGCCGTTGGCCACCGCGAGCGCCATCGGATTACCACGGATCAGGTCCACCATCCACGAACTGTCCGGTTCACGGTAAAAGCTGGGCACGAACACCGGGATTCCCCCTTTCGGCAATTGGATCCTGAAATCTGCGCCGACCATACCGGCGTCCCGCCGACGGGACAACGATTCCCGGTACAGCAGCTCCTGATAAGCCTTCAAACGCTCTTCAGGCAGTTTTCGAGTTGCCTCGGAGCACCCTCCGGGCAACACTTCTGAAAGGTCTCTCGGGCCACCGGCCGAGTTTTTCCAGACGCAAGGGGGAGAAATCCTATGGGCATAACGGGCAGGCGCGACCAAGAGATCTACGACGTGGTCGGCATCGGGTTCGGCCCGTCGAACATGTCGCTCGCGATCGCCTTGAAGGAGCACGGAGCGAGCGCTCCGCAGCATCCGGTCAGGTCCCATTTCTTCGAGCGGCAGCCCACGTTCGGCTGGCACCGGAACATGCTGCTGCCGTCGGCGACCATGCAGATCTCATTCCTCAAGGACCTGGCGACCTTCAGGAACCCGATGTCCCGGTTCAGCTTCATCTCGTACCTGCACGCCTCGAACCGGCTGGTGCAGTTCGTCAACAACCAGAGCTTCATCCCGACCCGGCAGGAATTCCACCAGTACCTGGAGTGGGCGGCCGCCGGCCTGAGCGACCAGGTCACCTACGGGGCCGAGGTCACCTCGATCCGCCCCGTCACCGGACCCGGGGCCCGCACGCCCGACCTGCTGGAGGTGGAGGTCCGCTCCGGCGGCACCGTCAGCACGGTGACCGCCCGCAACGTGGTCGTCTCCACGGGACTGGTGCCGCGCCTGCCGGAGGGCGTGAGCGCCGGCGAGCGGGTGTGGCACAGCTCGGAGTTCCTGAGCCGGTTCAACGCCCAGGACCCGCAGGACCTCAAGCGGGTGGCGGTGGTCGGCGCCGGCCAGAGCGCGGCCGAGGTCACCCGGTTCCTCTACGACTCGCTGCCCCACGCCGAGGTCTCCGCGGTCATCCCCTCGTACGGCTACTCCGTCGCCGACGACACCCCCTTCGCCAACCAGGTGTTCGACCCCGACACGGTCGACGAGTACTACTTCGGCACCGAGGGGGCGCGGGACGCGTTCTGGCGCTACCACCGCAACACCAACTACTCGGTGGTCGACGCCGACGTCATCCGCTCCCTGTACCAGCGCTCGTACGACGAGCAGGTGCGCGGCGTCCAGCGGCTGCACTTCCGCAACCTCACCCGGGTCGACGCGGTCGAGGGCTCCGCCGGCGGGGCGCGGGTGGTCCTGCGCTCGCTGCTCGACGACAGCCGGGAGGAACTGGCCGTGGACGCGCTGGTGTTCGCCAGCGGTTACGACGGTCTGGACCCGGCCCGCCTGCTCGGCGAGGAGTTCGACCGGCACTTCCAGCGCGACGCGGCGGGCCGGCACCGGGTGGAGCGCGACTACCGCCTCGTCGCCACCTCCGGGCTGACCTGCGGGGTCTACCTCCAGGGCGGCACCGAGCACAGCCACGGCCTGACCTCGGCGCTGCTGTCGAACATCGCGATCCGCAGCGGTGAGATCGCCGACTCGATCGTGCTGCGGCGTACCGAGCGGGAGCTGGGGCGCCAGCCGGAGGAGGCGTCCAGGGCCGCCTGAGGGCAACGCCCCGTGGGCGGGTCCGGTGCCGCGGCGGCGGCGCCGGGCCCGCCCGCGGCCGTTTCGGGGCGGCGCCGGGCGGTCAGGCCCTGCCGCCGACGGCGCGCAGCATGCGGTGGTCGGAGACGGCCGGGTCGAGCGGGAGGACCTCGGCCTCGCGCCAGGTGAGGTCGGGGTGGCCGAAGAACACGTAGTCGATCTTCTTCTCGTTGAAGGTGGGCGTGTTCGCGGGGTCGGCCTCGACGAAGCCCGCGTCGTAGAAGGGGGCCGTGGAGTCCGTGTGGGGCGAGTGGTTGAAGTCCCCGGCCAGCAGTACGGGGATCCCCTCGTCGCGCCAGGCCGCGGCCTGCGCGGCGAGCTTGCGGGCCTCGGGGGCGCCGCGGGTGCCGTCGTCCCAGTAGAGGTGCACGGAGCAGGCCCAGCCGGTGAGGCCGTTCACCGCGCCCCGTACGCAGGGCACGCGGATCGGCTCGGACTCGCCGCCGACGGTCAGGTCCAGGTCGGCCGTGGCGTCGACCGGTCCCCGCACCAGGACGGCGTTCCCGTAGGGGTGGCCGCCGCAGACCTTCGGCAGGCCGGAGAGGGTGGGGCCGTAGTGGCCGTGGAAGCCCTGCGGGGCCAGCCGGGCGAGGATCGCGTCGTACTGCGGCTCGCAGACCTCCTGGAGGAAGAGCTGGTCGGCGTTCCAGCCGGCGCCCGACGCCTGGGCCACGACGCTGTCGACGCGTCGGGCGTCGTCGTACGGGGCGGCGGCGCACATGTTGCCGCAGATGTTGTAGGTGACGACGCGCAGGGGCGGCGCCTCGGCGGCGTGGGCGGCCGGGACGGGCAGGGCCGGGGCGAGCAGGAGGAGGAGGGCGGCACGGAGGGGGGCGGCACGGAGGGGGCGCGGAGGGCGGCAGCGCATGGCGGGGCTCCCGGTCGGGCTGACGGCGGGCGGGGCGGGGCAGGGCTGTCACCGTTGAGGTCCCCGGCAGCGGCGCGGCGTACGCGCACCGGCCGGGGCGCGCCCCCCGGCGCGGGGTCAACGGCCGTGCGCCGGGCGGGAGTAGGCGGGGGAGCGCCTGTCGCCCCGGTGGGGGCGTCAGGTAGCTTTCCGGGAACTGATCTCGATCCCATTGGGGCTGACGTGGTGGAGCTGGGCGGGAGCGGGGCCGAGCCGCTGGAGGCGGACGACCCGCGCCGGATCGGGGCGATCGCACTGGCCGGCCGCCTCGGGGCCGGGGGCATGGGCCGGGTGTTCCTGGGGGTCTCGGAGGGCCGGTACGTCGCGGTCAAGCAGCTGCTGGCCTCCGTGGTCGGCGAGGACGAGGACTTCGTACGGCGGTTCGGGCACGAACTGGACAACCTCGCCCGGCTGCCCGCCGAGGCCACCGCGCCGCTGCTCGCGAGCGACCGCACCGCGCGGCCCCCGTGGTTCGCCACCGCCTACGTACCCGGGCTCACCCTCCGCGAGGCCCTGGAGGTGCACGGCGGTCCGCTGCCCGCGCCGTCGCTGTGGCGGCTGCTGCGGGAGACGGCCGCGAGCCTGGCTCCGGTGCACGCCCTGGACATGGTGCACCGGGACCTGAAGCCGTCCAACGTCATGCTGACGCTGGAGGGGCTGACCCTCATCGACTTCGGCGTCGCCCGGGCCGCCGAGCAGAGCCGGCTCACCCGGACCGGGATGGTCGTGGGCACCCCCGCGTACATGGCGCCCGAACAGGCCTCGGGGACACGGGGCCTGAGCGGTGCCACCGACGTGTTCGCGCTGGGGTCCCTCCTCGCGTACGCGGCCTGCGGGCGGCCGCCGTTCGGCGAGGAGTCCGGGCACGGGGTGCTGTACCGGATCGTGCACGAGGAGCCCGGCCTGGAGCCGCTGCGGGAGCTGGACGCGGAGCTCGCCGAGCTGGTCGGGGCCTGCCTCGCCAAGGATCCCGGGGACCGGCCCGGCGCGGCCGAACTCCTGGAACGGGCCTCCCGGCACGTCCCGGACGAGGGCCCCCTGTGGCCGGAGGCCGTCACCGGGCGGCTGGCGGAGCGGGCCGCGTTCGCGGCGCGGGTGCAGGAGATCGACGTACCGACCCTCCCGCTGGGCGGGACGAACGGCGGGACGAACGGCGAGAAGGACGGCGGGAAGGACGGCGGAGACGGCGGGAAGGCGGCCACGGCGCCCGAGCCGGCTCCGCAGGCCTCCGCCGCGCGGACCGAGCCGGCCGGGCGGGCCCGGCGCACCCGCGTGCTGCTCGCCGTCCTCCCCGTGGTCGTGGTCGCCGGCGGTACGACGCTCGCCGTCCAGAACCTGCCGTTCGGCTCCCCCTCGCAGCCGAAGGCGGAGGCGGGGGCCGCGCCCCGGGAGAGCGGTCCGGCCTCCGCCCCGCCGTCCGGCGGCCCCTCGTCCCCGGCCCCGTCCCCGTCACCGTCGGCCCCCTCGCCCTCCGCCTCCGCCCCCTCGGGCGCGCCGTCCCAGCCGGGCGCCCCCTCCCCCGGCGCCCCCGCCGGTACGGGGCAGGGCGCGGCGGGTGCGCCCCAGGGCGGCGGCACCGCCCCCGGCACGGGGACGGGGCCCGGGACGGGCACCGGCCCGGCCCCCGGTACGGGCAACGGCGCGGGCGGGTCCGGCCCCTCGGGCGGGGGCGGGCCCGTGACGGCCGCCCCGCCGCCGCCGCCCGCCTCCGGGGCCGGGCGCTACCGCAACGGGAACAACGGCCAGTGCGTCGTCCAGGTCTTCGGCTCCTCGGCCCCCGGCGACTGCGGGAACTCCTCCGCCCGGTGGACCGTGCGCGCCCGGCCGGACGGCAGTTTCAAGCTGGTCAACGAGGACAGCGGCCAGTGCCTGTACTCCAACGGCCCGAACCAGGCGGTCTTCGTGGGCGACTGCACCCAGGACTTCGGCCGGCTGTGGCGCACGGGGGCGAACGGCACCCTGCGCGACTCCGCCGGGGCCTGCCTCGACCTGGGCTTCGGGGGCGGCCTGGTGACGTCCTCGTGCGACGGCGACGCCTCGCAGCGCTGGACGCGCCAGGCCTGAGGGGCACGCCGGGAGGGGCGGGAAGTGGTTGCGCGGGGCACCGATCGGGTGTTCAAGCGCTTCTGATACCAATTCAAGCCATGAACATGATCACTCGCCGGCAGGCGCTGGGGCTCAGCGCCGGTGTCGCCGCAGCCCTGGGACTGGCCGCCTGCTCGTCCAAGAAGGACCCCGCCGCCGCTCCGGCGGCCGGCCCGTCCGGCGCTGCGGCGGCGTCGGGCGCGCCGATGTCCATACCCACCGGCACCATCGACGAGACGTTCGAGGGCCACCGCATCCAGATCACCGTGGGCCCCGGCGGCCACCACGGCATGCCGATGCCCGTCGTCAAGATCGACGGCAACGACCTGCACATCATGCCCAACGCCGACGGCACCTGGGTCACCGTCGTCAACCACTACGAGACCTTCCCGGACCCCATCTCGGCCGCCCGCGCCGCGGTCCGCGAGCTCCAGGGCGCCGACCTCGTCCCGTTCGTCGCTAAGGAAGCCAAGCTGTGACCGTCCGCAAGAATCAGGCCACCCTCACGCCGGACGAGAAGCGCGCCTTCGTCAACGCGGTGCTCGAACTGAAGCGGACGGGCGTCTACGACCGGTACGTCAACGCCCACAACTGGTACCTGCTGAACGACTCCGACTTCGGCGACCGGATAGGCCACCGCTCCCCGTCCTTCCTGCCCTGGCACCGCCGGTTCCTGCTGGACTTCGAGGCGGCGCTCCAGCGGATCGACCGCAACGTCTCGCTCCCCTACTGGGACTGGACGCAGGACCGTACGGCCAACTCCTCGCTGTGGGCCTCGGACTTCATGGGCGGCACCCGCCGGGGGCGCGACGGCCAGGTGCTCGACGGCCCCTTCGGCGCGCAGGGCGGCAAGTGGGTGCTGTCGGTGGGCGTGGACCGCCGCACCTACCTGCGGCGCGGCCTGGGGTCCGGGACCCCGCAGCTGCCGACGCGGGCGGACGTGGACTCCGTGCTCGCCATACCGGTGTACGACACCGCCCCCTGGAACAGCGCCTCCGGCGGCTTCCGCAACGCCCTGGAGGGCTGGCGGGGCGTCAACCTGCACAACCGCGTGCACATGTGGGTAGGCGGCCAGATGACCTCCGCGGCCTCCCCCAACGACCCCGTGTTCTGGCTGCACCACGCCTTCATCGACAAGCTGTGGGCCGAGTGGCAGGCGAAGAACCCGAAGTCGGGCTACCTGCCGGCCAACCGGACGCCGAACGTGGTCGACCTGCGGTCCGTACTGAGCCCGTGGAACAACGTGACCCCGGCCGACATGCTCGACCACCACAAGTTCTACACGTTCGACACGGAGAACGGCGCGCAGCGGTACTGAGGCGTGTCCGGGCCCGGTCCCGCCCGCCGTGTGGTCCGATCGGCCGGATCTGCCGGTGGGTCGGGCCGGACGTTCCGGGCGCGGGCCCGGTCGAGGCTATGAATGGGTCGTCCGGCCATCCGTGAACCCCGACCCCAGGAGCCGCACGATGCGCCCCTTCACCCCAGCCCGTCTCGGCACGGCCACCGCGCTGGCCGCCCTCCTCGCCTGCGCCCCCGTCGCGTCCGCCGCGTCGGACACCGGTCCTTCCCCCGCCAAGGACAAGGACAAGGTCATCACGCTGACCGGCCGGCTCGCGCAGCAGTCGCGCTTCCCCGTCCACCCCCTCGGGCCCGCCGCCCAGGGCGACCGGACCGTCTTCCGGTCGGTGCTCTTCGACAAGAACGGCAAGGAGGTCGGCGAGACCGGGGGCTCCTGCACCACCACCCGGGTCGAGAACGGCGGTGCGGAGGAGTGCACCGTCACCTACAAGCTCCCGGGCGGCCAGCTGACCACGCAGGGCCTGCTCTTCAACATCCTCGTCCCGGGCCCGCCGCCCTCGTTCGACGTCGCGATCACCGGCGGCACCGGGAAGTACGACCGGGCCCGCGGCCAGGTCCACGCCGACACGATCGGGACGGGCGTGCGGCGCTTCACCATCGACCTCGACTGAGGCGCGGGCAGGCCCGCGGCCTGCCCCTCGCGGCGGTACTCGTCGCGCCGCGGCCCGTCCGCCGGGGGGAGCGGATCCCCCCGGCGTACGGGCGCGGTGGCGGTGCGGGTGGGCGGGTCAGGCGGAGTAGTCGTGCGCGGCCTCGCGCTCGCGGGCGGGCTGCGGGGCCGGTCCGCCCTGGGCGACGGGGACGGAGTGCGACCGGTTCAGCTTCTCGCCCTCCACGTCCATGTTCGGCAGCACCCGGTCGAGCCAGCGCGGCAGCCACCAGGCGGACTTGCCGAGGAGCGTGAACAGGGCCGGGACCAGGGCCATGCGGACCACGAAGGCGTCGAAGAGGACGGCGGTGGCGAGGCTGAAGCCGACCATCTTCACGAAGTCGTTCGTCTCCAGGATGAAGCCGGAGAAGACGCTGGTCATGATGATCGCGGCGGCGCTGACGACCCGTCCGCCGTAGCGGAACCCGGTGACCACGGCCTCGTCGGGCGCGGCGCCGTGGACGTACGCCTCGCGCATCCGGGTCACGAGGAAGACCTCGTAGTCCATCGCGAGGCCGAAGACCACGCCGATCATGAAGATCGGGAGGGTGCTCATGACCGGGCCGGGCTGCTCGATGCCGAGGACGTCGGCGAGCCAGCCCCACTGGAAGACGGCCACGACCGCGCCGAGGGCGGCGGAGACCGACAGGAGGAAGCCGAGGGCCGCCTTGAGCGGGACGAGCAGCGAACGGAAGATCAGGACCAGGAGCAGGAAGGCGAGGCCGACGACCAGGCCCAGGTAGGGCAGCATCGCGTCGTCGAGGGTCCGGGAGAAGTCGATGAACAGCGCGGTCTGGCCGGTGACCAGGATCTCGGCCCCGGTGTCCGCCTCGATGGCGCCGGCCCTGGAGCGGATGGTGGTGACCAGTTCCTCGGTCCGGTGCTCGGTGGGTCCGGAGGAGGGGACGACGCCCAGGACGGCGGTGTCCCCGGCGGCGTTGGGCGTCGCGGGGGTCACCGTGGCGACGCCCTCGACCCCGGCGAGTTCCCTGCCGACGGCGGCGGCCGCGGCGGCCGCGTCCTTGGCCTGGACGGTGACGGTCAGCGGGCCGTTGAAGCCGGGCCCGAAGGACTCGGACAGCATGTCGTAGGCCTTGCGCTGGGTGGTGTCCGGCGCCATGGTGCCCTCTCCCGGCAGGCCGAGCTGGAGGCTGGCGGCGGGCACCGCGAGGGCGCCGAGGCCGAGGACGCCGACGGCGAGGACCAGCAGGGGGCGGCGTACGACGAACCGGGCCCAGCGGGTGCCGAGGTTGGGCTTGGTGCGGGCCGCGAGCTTGTCGGCCCGGCGCTGGAGGCGGGGGGTGAGGGGCTTGCCGTAGATGGCCCTGCGGTCCAGGCGGGGCATGACCTTGACGGGGGCGAAGCCGAGGAGCGCGGGGACGAGGGTGACCGCGATGAGGACGGCGATCGCGACGGTGCCGGCGGCGGTGAGGCCCATCTTGGTGAGCATCGGGACGTTGACGACGGCGAGTCCGGCGAGGGCGATGATGACGGTGAGGCCGGCGAAGACCACGGCCGATCCGGCGGTGCCGACGGCGCGGCCGGCGGCGTCGGCGCGTTCGCGGCCCTCGGACATCTCGGAGCGGTAGCGGGAGATGATGAACAGGGCGTAGTCGATGCCGACCGCGAGGCCGATCATCATGGCCAGGGTCGAGGTGGTGGCGGACAGGCCGAGGGTGCTGCCGAGGGCGGTGACGGCGGCGCTGCCGACGGCCACGCCGATCACGGCGGTGAGCAGCGGCATGCCGGCGGCGACCAGGGAGCCGAAGGTGAGCAGCAGGACCACGGCGGAGACGAGGATGCCGATGCCCTCGGCGCCGCCCATGGGGGCTTCGACCTTGACGGCGTCACCGCCGGCCTCGACGGTCAGGCCGTCGGCCCGGCCCTTCTCCAGTACGGCGTCGAGTCCGTCGTGCGCCGCGTCGGTCAGCTTGAGGGCGGAGACCTTGTACCCGGCCACGGCGTAGGCGGTGGTGCCGTCCTTGCTGACGGTGGCGGTGGTGAAGGGGTCCGAGGCCGAGACCACCTCGGGGGCCTTGGCGAGGGCGGCGACGAGGCCCTCGACCTTGGCCTTCTGGTCCGGGTCGGAGAGCTTGCGCCCGGCGGGCGCGCGGACCACGACGCGGGCGGTGGCGCCGTCCGCGCTCGCGGCGGGGAACTTCTCCTTGAGCACGTCGAAGGCCCGCTGGGATTCCGTGCCCGGCATGGAGAACGTGTCGGCGGGCGGGGGCGGGGCGGTGGAGGCCGCGAGACCGACGGCGACGAGGACGGCCAGCCACAGCAGGGTCACCAGACCCCGCCGCCGGAAGGCGAACCGGCCCGTCTTGTAAAGGAAGGTGGCCATGGCGAACAGACTCCCGTGGGGTGTGGCGACGATGAGGAAGGGGCCGGTCCCGTACGACACGGGGCCCGATGAGTGGCACCACTATGGCACACGTATGGCGCTTCACGGAGCCATCAAGGTGTACTTCCTGATGTCACCCATACACCACATGGCACCAAAGACCCTCGAAGCCTGGCAGATGTTTCCCTCGGTAGCCCCGGAATACGCGAAAAATAAGGGGACTCCGGCCAGGCACCACCGTGGCACCACCGCGACTCCACCGGAGGCGGTGAGCGGACGGTGAGCGTGCGGTGAGCGGCCCGGGCAACCGTGGTTCCCGTCGCCGGACCACCGAGGTCCGGCCCGGTACGAGGAGCAGGTCATGGGCACGCTGAACGGCAAGACGGCACTGGTGACGGGCGGCTCCCGGGGGATCGGCCGGGCGGTGGCCCTGCGACTGGCGGCCGAGGGCGCCCTGGTCGCCGTCCACTACGGCGGCGACGAGGAGGCGGCCCTGAAGACGGTGGCGCGGATCGAGGAGGCGGGCGGCCTCGCCTTCGCGGTGCGGGCCCGGTTCGGGGAGGAGGGCGCGGTGGACGCCCTGTTCGAGGGGCTGGCCGCCGGGCTGGGCGGGTGCGGGCTGGACGTCCTCGTCAACAACGCGGGTATCGGCTCGGGCAGTTCGATCGGCCAGGTCACCGAGGAGGAGTTCGCCCGGCTGCTGACGGTCAACGTCACCACCCCGTTCTTCGTGATCCAGCGCGCGCTGACGCTGCTCAACGACGGCGGCCGGATCATCAACATGGGCTCGGCGGCCAGCCGCTTCGCGGTGACCAGCCAGATCGGCTACACCGTCAGCAAGGCGGCCCTGGAGGCCATGGCCCCCACGCTGGCCAACGAGCTCGGCCGGCGCGGCATCACGGTGAACACGGTCGCGCCGGGCGCCGTCCGCACCGACATGACCGCCGGCTACACGGCCGTCCCGGAGGTGGTGGCCGCGCTGGAGGGGATCACCGCGCTCGGGCGGCTCGGCGAGCCGGAGGACGTCGCCGACGTGGTCGGCTTCCTCGCGGGGCCGCAGGGACGGTGGATGACCGGGCAGACCGTGGACGTCTCCGGGGGCACCTGGCTCGGCCCGCTCGGGTGATCATCGGATGAACCGCCGCCGGGGATAATCGCCGGCATGCGGTTCTCCATCCTCGGCGAGACTCTGGCCCGGCGCGACGACGGCACCGAGGTCCCCGTCGGGGGGCCCGCCCGGCGGGCCCTGCTGACCCTGCTGCTGGTGCGGCCCGGGGAGGTGGTGGCGGCCGAACGGCTCGCGGACGAGATGGCCCCGGACGGCTCGCTGTCGGCGCACGCGCTGCAGTCCCAGGTGTCCCGGCTGCGCGCGGCCCTGGGGGCGGACGTGATCGAGCGGGCGGGGGCGGGCTACCGGGTGGCCGTGGCCCCCGAGGACGTGGACGCGGGCCGGTTCGAGCGGCTGGCCCGCGAGGGACGGGCCGCGCTGGCCGGCGCGGAGCCCGAGCGGGCCCGTGAACTCCTGTGTGAGGCACTGGAGTTGTGGCGCGGCCCGGCACTGGCCGACGTCGCGCACCTGCCCGGCGGCGACACCGCCCGGACGGTCCGGGTACGGCTGGAGGAGCTGCGGCTCGGGGCCCTGGAGGACCGGATCGAGGCCGAGCTGCGGCTCGGCGGCCACCGGGACGCCGTCGCGGAGCTGCGCGAGCTGACCGGCCGCCACCCGCTGCGCGAACGCCTCGCGGCCCTGCTGATCCGGGCCCTGTCCGCCGACGGCGGGCAGGCGCAGGCCCTGGCGGCGTACGAGGAGACCCGCATCCGGCTGGCCGATGAGCTGGGCAGCGACCCGTCGGCCGAACTGGTCGCCCTGCACCGGGAGTTGCTGGAGTTCGACCCCTCCCCCGCGCAGGTCCGCCCGCCCGCCCAGCTGACCTCCTTCGTGGGCCGCGACGGTGAGGTCGCCGAGGTGGCCCGGATGCTGCGGGTGGCCCGGCTGGTGACGCTGGTGGGCCCGGGCGGGGTCGGCAAGACCCGGCTGTCGGTGGAGGCGGCGGGGGCCGCCGCCGATGACGTGTGCTTCGTCGGACTGGCCTCGCTGCGCGAGGGCTCCGGCCTGCCGGGGGCCGTGCTGGCGGCGCTGGGGCTGCGCGAGAGCGGGCTCCAGCCCGGCGGCGGGCAGGGTCCCGTGGACCGGCTGGCGACGGCGCTGGCCGACCGGGTGCTGCTGCTGGTCCTGGACAACTGCGAGCACCTGGCCGGGGAGGCCGCCGCGCTGGCCGGGCGGCTGCTGTCGGTCTGCCCGCAGCTGCGGATCCTGGCCACCAGCCGGGAGCCGCTGGGCGTCATCGGGGAGCACCTGTGGCCGGTGCGGCCCCTGGAGGACGCGGCGGCCCTGCGCCTGTTCACCGAACGGGCCTCGGCGGTGCGGCGCGGGTTCACGGCCGCGCCGGAGCGGGTGGAGCGGATCTGCGCGGCGCTCGACAACCTGCCGCTGGCCATCGAGCTGGCGGCGGCCCGGCTGCGCACGATGGACGTGGACGATCTGGCGGAACGGCTGGACGACCGGCTCGGGATCGCCGCCGCCCGGGCCAACCGCGGCGCCGACGCGCGCCACCGCACCCTGCGCGCGGTGGTCGCCTGGAGCTGGGACCTGCTGTCCGGGGAGGAGCAGCGGGCCGCGCGGAGGTTCACGGTGTTCCCCGGGGGCGCGACGCCACGGGCGGCGCTGACGGTGTGCCGGTCCGGCGGCAGGGCGCCGGGGGCCGGGGAGCTGGAGTCCGGGGGGCTGGAGTCCGGGGCGCTGGAGTCCGGGGGGCTGGATTCCGAGGTGCTGGAGTCCCTGGTCGACAAGTCACTGCTGGAGTTCTCCGGCGGGCGGCTGCGGATGCTGGAGACGGTCCGGGCGTACGGCGCCGAGCGGCTGGAGGAGGCGGGCGAGACCGCGTCCGCCTCAGGGGCCCACACCCGGTACGTGCTGGAACTGGCCCGCACGGCCGAGCCGTTGCTGCGGGGTGCCGGGCAGCGGGAGTGGCTGGAGCGGCTGGCGGCCGGGCACGGCGACCTGCTGTCCGCGCTCGGCCGCGCCGTCGGGCAGGGCCACTGGGAGACGGCCCTGGAACTGCTGGCCTCGGCCTCCGGGTACCTGTGGATCCGCGGGGTCTCCGGGTCGGTCGCGGCGCAGGCCGCGGCCGTGCTGGACGCCGTCGGGGACGCTCCCCCGGCCGGGCTGGGCGAGGAGTACGCGGCGTGCGTGCTGCTGGCGGCCGGCGCGCCCGGCGGACTCGCGCCGTGGCGGCGCCACCGGGCGCGGGCCTGGGAACTGCTGGCCGCCGCCTGGGACGCGGACGGCCCCGGCGGACGGTATCCCGTGGTGCTGCTCCCGTGGATGCTGCGCAACGCGACGGAGGCCGATCCGCTGGACGCGTTCGCCCTGGTGTCGGCGCAGTGCGGGCGCCCCGAGCCGTGGGTACGGGCGGTGGCGGCGTACGTGTCCGGGTTCGGGCCCCTCGGGGCGGGCGACCCGGCCGCCGCCGAACGGGCCTTCGCCGAGGCCGCCGAGGGGTTCCGGGCGGTCGGCGACGGCTGGGGCGGCGCGCTGGTCCTGGACGTGCTGGCCGGTATGGCGGCGGCGCGCGGGGACCGGGCGGGGGCGGTGGCGCTGACCGACGAGGCGCTGGCGCTGACGGAGCGGCTCGGCGCCCTGGAGGACAGCGCCGACCTGCTGGTCAACCGGGCCGACCACCTCGTGGACGCGGACCCGGCCCGGGCCCGCGCCGACTACGCGCGGGCGGAGTCCCTCGCCCGCCGGGCCGGCGGCTCGGCCGCGCTGGCGGCGGCCCTGCGCGGACTCGGCGACCTGGCCCTGCGCGAGGGCGACGGGGCACGGGCCGAACACCTGTACGCGGAGGCACTGGAACGGATCGACCCGCACTGGGTCAAGAGCGCGGGCAGCCGGGTGCGGGCCCTGGCCGGCCTGGGCCGGGTCGCGGAGTCGTACGGGGACCACGCGGCGGCCCGGACCCGCTACGCGCAGGCCGCCGCGTCGGCGGCGGCCGTGGTGGGCGCCGCGGCCCCCGCCGCGCTGCGGCTGCTGGGCCTGCCGCAGGACGTCGTCGACACGGTGTCCGCACACGCGTCCTGACGGGGAGACGGCTGGTCGCCGGACTCCGTGATCGCCGTGGGGCCGCGAGGCGCGGCCCGGCTCGCCACCGCGACGTCGACGTTCCCGGGTCCGCCCGCCGGCCGGGGGTCTTCGGGGGCTGTCCCGCCGGCGGGACAGCGGAAGGCGCGACCCGGGGGCGGGGGCATTGCCCGATCGAGGCCGTGCTTGCCATCCTCGAACGCGGCGACGGCGCCCGCCCCCGGCCGCTTCCGGACCGCCGGCCGGCGGGCGCTCCACTCCACCCGGTCGCGGGAGCCGGGTCCCGGCGGGCACGGCGGCGCACCCGGCCCGGTGCGGCCGTGGAGGCGCCCCCGCGCCGCCCCGCCGCCCCGGGCGCCCGTCCGGGCGCCGGGTGCGCACCACCCGGTGGTCGCCTTCCGTTCCGCTCGGGTCCGCCCGGCTCTGCCACCGTCCGGACCAGCCCCGCCACCCCAGGCCCCCAACCCCGCCCCTGGAGCCCACGGATGAACTCCGAACTGCTGATGTCCGATGCCGCCCACTTCCGCATCGACTACGTCATCAACCCGTACATGGACACGAGCGTCCAGCCGGACACGCGGGCCGCCGTCAGCGAGCACGCCGCGATCGCCGCCGCGCACGTCGCGGCCGGCCGTACGGTCCACCGGATGGCGTCGGCCCCCGAGTGCCCCGACATGGTGTACACGGCCAACGGGGCCTGGGTGTGCGGCGACCGGGCCGTGCTCGGCGACCCGCCGGCCGCGCGCGCCGCGGAGATCCCGTACTTCCGGTCCTGGCTGAAGGAGAACGGGATCGACGTGTTCGACGCCCCGTACTCCTTCAGCGGCCAGGGCGACGCCCTGGCCTGCGGGGACCTGCTGCTGGCGGGCCACGGCCAGCGCACGGACCGCCGGATGCACGACGTCCTGGCGGACCTGACCGGCCACGAGGTGGTGGCGCTGCGCACGGCCGGGGAGGAGTGGTACGACCTGGACCTGGCCGTGGCCGTGATCGACGAGGGCACGCTCGCCTACCACCCGGGCGCGCTGGAGCCGGAGAGCGTGGGCGTGCTGCACTCCCTCGGGCTCGATCTCATCGAGGTGGGCACCGAGGAGGCGCGGGCCTTCGCCCTCAACCTGATCAGCGACGGCCGGACCGTGACGATGACCACCGGCGCGCCCCGGCTGGCCGCGACCCTGCGCGAGCGGGGCTTCACGGTGGTCGAACTCGACACGGCGCAGCTGCGCAAGGGCGGCGGCGGGGTCCGCTGCACCGCCCTCACGCTCGACAACCGCCTCCCGGCCTAGGAGGCCTGGGAGGCCTGGGAGGCCTGGGAGGCCTGGGAGGCCTGGGAGTTCTCGGGGGTGGTGCCGGGGCCGGGGGCCTGGGCGCTGACGGCGGACTGCAGGACGTGGGCCGCCCAGTCGTTCAGGCTCAGCCCGCAGGAGGCCGCCACCGCGAGGAGCCGGTCGAGGTCCGGTTTCGGCAGGGCGATCCGCAGGGTGGCCGGGGCCGCCTCGTCCGCCGGCTCCCGCCGCCCCGGCCCCGCGGCCTCCCGCGCTTCCCCGCCGCGCTGTTCGGCGAGGCCGGCCCGGAGCTGTCTGCGGAGTTCGTTGCGCGACCAGCCCTGTTCCTCGGCGCGGCGCAGCCAGTAGTCCTGCTCGGGCCGGGCCAGGCGGGCCACCTCGGCGTGGTGGGCGAAGCTGAGGGCGTCACGGCGCCGGTCGTGCTCGAACCTGCGGGCCACCCAGGCGTAGTTGCGCAGGGTCTGGTAGTCGAGCCCGGTCCGGCCGACCGCCTCGCGGTAGCGGCCGCTGTAGGCGGTCTCCCCGAACAGGAGCCAGTCGCCCAGCCACCACGCGGAGGAGCTGGCCAGGTCCCGGAGCTGGCTGCCGATCTCCTCCCAGGAGCGTTGCGGCATGGCCGGGGAGAAGGTCATGCCCGACTTGGTCAGCGTCTCCAGACAGGGCAGCCGGCTGAGGGTCACCCTGCGGTGGACGGGGGCGCGCTGTCCCCGGGCGGTGGTCAGCTCTCCCCGTGCGCGGATGCCGGACATCTCGCATCATCCCCCTGCGGCTCGACCGGCCACTCGGCATCTCATGGCCTTCCGGCTGGCCAGACTAGGCAGGCGGGAGCGGGCCGGCGCGGGGGTTGAGACGGAGTTGACGGCGATCTGAGCAACCCTGGCATTCGTGCGGAGCCGGCCGGCGGCGCCCCGTCAGGCGGCGCGGGTGATCACGATGTCGCCCATGGCGGTACGGGCCCGCACCTCGACGACCCCGTCGGAGCCCTCGGGGCCCTCGGAGGGGCCGAGGGAGTTGTGGACCTTGCCCAGGCGGGAGGTGACGTCGAGCCAGGCGGCGACGGAGCCGCGGATGCCGATGTCGATCCGGCCGGCGGCGGTCTGGAGGTCGGCCTTGCCCCGGGCCAGTCCGCCGACCCGGATGGCGCCGCTGGCGGACTTGGCCACGACGGAGCCGTGCGCCCGGTCGACGGTGATGGCGCCGTTGGAGCTGTTCGCCCGTACGTCTCCGGTGACCTCGCCGATCTCGGTGTCGCCGTTGAGGTTCTTGACGGTCGCCGCGCCGTCGACCCGGCCGAGGGCGATCCGGCCCGCGCCGTGCACCTCGGCGTCGCCGGCGCAGCGGTCCAGGAGGACGTCGCCGTGGCCGGTGCGCAGTTCGACCGGGCCGGCCGCGCCGACCCGGAGGTCCCCGGCGCCGGACTTCAGGACGCACGCGCCGAAGGCCCCGTCCAGGACGAGGGCGCCCACTCCGGTGGAGGCGCGGACGCGGGAGCCGGCCGGCAGCTCGATGTGCACCTCGACCGAGCCGATCCGGCCGAACGGGAGGCGCTTCCTGGGGCCGCGTACGGTCAGCGTGCCGTCGGCGTGGTCGACCCTGCTCTCCCGGGCCGCGCGCTCGTCCTCCGGGTCGGCGGGGTCGGCGGGCAGCACCTCGACGACGGTGTCCGGCCGGTCGCCGGCCGTGAGGAGGACGGAGCCCACCTCGATCTCGACGGAGACGGCGATCGGTGCGGGGGTCTCGAAGCTAAGCATGGCGGTCCGATCCTCATGACGTGGTGCGGGCTCCCGCCGGTCGGGCGGGCGGGGGGTGCGGGGGCGGGCGGCCTGAAGAGACCGGTCAGCGCACCCAGCCGGTGTAGCTCTGTCCGGTCCGGGTGCGGCGCAGCCCGGCGGGCTGCTGCTCGGCGGCGGTCCCGGCCAGGGCCGCGGACAGGGTGCGGACCACCCAGGAGTTGACGGAGATCCCCTCGCGGACGGCCGCTTCCTCGGCGCGTGCCTTGAGGTGGGAGGGCAGGCGGAGGTTGATGCGCGCGGTGCCGCCCTCCTCGCCCTCGGGGAGGACGGGGGCCGGCGGCGCGGCGGGGGCGGCCGGACGCTCCTCGTACGGGGGCTCGGCCTCCGGGACGCTGACGACGAACTCGGGGTCCAGGCCGCGCAGCCGGACCGAGACCGATCCCGGCGCCAGGTCCCGCGTGACCTCGTCCATCGCGTCGGACAGCGCGTTCAGGAGAGTCAGCCGGGCGGCCGACTCCAGCGGGGCGGTGAGCCGGCCGGCCAGGGCGCGGGCCTCGTCCCCGCCCGCGTCGGCGGCGACGGCGAGCTCGTGCCGGAGGTTCTCTACGTACGGCCTCAGATCCATGGCGCCACTATGGCACATATGTGGCACCATGACCAGTTTCGACGTGTGCCACGCGTAAACCGGCTGGACAACTCAAACCTAGAGCCCCTAGGTTCACTCCTAGAGCGACTAGCCACAGGGGAGGTGCCGGATGGTGCGCGCAGGACTCAACGCCGCACGGCTCACGGAGGCCGCCGCCGAGATGGCGGACGCGGACGGGATCGAGAAGGTGTCCCTGTCCGCGCTGGCGCGGCGGTTCGGCGTCAAGGACGCGAGCCTCTACTCGCACGTGCGGGGCCTGCGGGACCTGCGGGTACGGGTGGCGCTGCTGGCCGGCGAGGAGGTGACCGCGCGGATCGCGGTCGCCGTCGCCGGGCGGTCCGGCAAGGACGCGCTGGTCGCGTTCGCCGACGCCTACCGGGAGTACGCCCTGGAACACCCGGGCCGCTACGCCGCCTCGCAGATGCGGTTCAACCCGGAGGAGGTGGCCGGTTCGGCCGGGCTCCTGCGCAGCGTGGAACTGACCTACGGGATGCTGCGGGGCTACGGCTTGGAGGATCCGGACCTGACGGACGCGGCGCGGCTGCTGCGCAGCACCTTCCACGGCTACGTCCACCTGGAGCTGAGCGGCGCCTTCGGGCACGCCCGCGAGGTGCGGGCGTCCTGGGCGCGGGGGCTCGACGCACTGCACGTGGCCCTGGAGAACTGGCCGCCGAGGAACGAGGGGGAATCACGATGACCACGCCCACCACCACGCCCACGACGGGGACGCTCGAAGTCCCGGGCGCCACCCTGTACTACGAGCGGCGCGGCAGCGGCCCCGTGCTGCTGCTGATCCCCGGCGGAGGGGCGGACGCCGGCCTGTACGCGGGCATGGCCCCGGCCCTGGCCGCCGCCGGCCGCACGGTGGTCTCGTACGACCCCCGGGGCCAGTCCCGCAGCCCGCTCCACGGTCCGGCCGGCGACCAGCGGGTGGAGGACTGGGCCGACGACGCCCGCCGGGTGCTGGACCTGGTCTCCCCCGGCGCGCCGGCGGACGTCCTGGGGTGCAGCGCGGGCGCCGTCGCCGCTCTCGGCCTGCTGGCCCGCCACCCGGAGCGGGTGCGCCGGCTCGTGGCGCACGAGCCGCCGCTGGTGGAGGTGCTGGAGGACCCGGCACCGTACCGGACGCTCTTCGCCGAGGTCCGCGAGCTGACGCGGACACAGGGGCCGGGCGCGGGGATGGCCCACATGTCCCAGGGCCTGGGCGGCGCCCCGGAGCGTGCGGAACCCGTCGAACTGCCCCCCGAAATCCTGGAGATGGCCCCGCGCATGTACGCGAACCAGCCGTTCTTCCTGGAGCACGTCCTGGTCCCGTTCACGAGCAGCGCCCCGGACCTACGGGCCCTGAAGGCCTCCGCCGACCGCCTCGTCCTGGCGGCGGGCGAGGACTCGCGGGAGATCCCGGCCCTCCACGGCCCGGCGGCCCGCCTGGCGGAGCTGACCACCGCCCCCTTCGCGCGTTTCCCGGGCGGCCACGTCGGCTGCGCGGAACACCCGGCCCCATTCGCCGAGCGCCTCCTGGAAACCCTGAACGCACACTGACCCCCCGGGGCGGGCGCTCGTCCTCACCTGTGCCGCCCGCTCGGAATGCGCCGCTCGTGCCACCACCTCCAGATCACGTGTACGGCGAGCGCGACCGCGACGGCGACCGCGGTGAACCGCACGGAATTCCAGGTGTTGACGACGACCTGACTTTGGCCGCGTGCCTCTTCGGACAAGCGCATGGTGGTCTCATAAAAGGCCACGAGCGGAATCAGCAGCCGGAACCCGAGGCCGCCGACACCCGGCACGCGCGCCACGTTCCCCAGGAACCCCACAGGCGCCCCGAACACGAACGCCAGCGTCCCCCAGACCAGAATCTTGGAGAGCGACCCTCCACCCGAAGCGCCGGCCGCCAGTCCATCCGGAACGGCAGGGCTGAAATCCTTGAACAGGTAGTAAGCAGCCACCCCGAGGGCCAACCCTGAGGACGCAAGAAGGGCCGCCTCGATTTTGGAGCGCCGGAAATAACCCACCAGGAACGCATAGCAGGCCCATGACCAGCCGCCGGAGAAGACGGCGTTCAACGCCACACCGGCAGGATTTCCCCACTTCTCGGAAAACGGCCCGATCAGCCCGAGCACCAGACCCGCCCCGAGTGGCACCACCAGCGACGCGGCACGACCGCGCGCAAAGTTTCCTATTGCCCTCCCCCTCCCTTCCGAACCCGAGCGGAGACACCGGAAATCCGGGCCCCCACACGGACCCGGATTCGCTCACCGTTCCAATATCTCCTGTCGCGGCCGACCCGGGGCGCGTATGGGGAGAGCCGGCCGGGGTCGGTGCGTGGGCGGGGTCAGAGGGGCAGGGGGGTCTCCTGGGCTTCGGCGGCCGTCCGGTAGGTGTGCAGGGCGCGGTCCCAGACGTCGTCCCACTCGGGCAGGCGCAGCAGCTGCGGGGCGAGTTCGGCGGAGAAGGCGGTGCTGGCCTCGACGGGGAGGAGGGAGGGGAGGTTGTCGATGGCGATCAGGTCGAGGGGGCGCTCGCCGTCGCGCAGGGGGCGGACGGGCTCGTCCCAGGTGGTGGTCTCGTCGTAGACCGGCAGGACGTTGCAGTCGGAGGTGACGTCGCAGGTGACGTCGGAGACCAGGGAGAGGCGGCGGGCGGGCTCGTCCAGGTCGGCCTTGGTCAGGAACGGCGGTACGGGGGTGGTGGTCAGGACCGTGTTGACGAGGAGGTCGTGGGCGAGGAGGGCGGGGCGGTCGAGGGCGCGGGTCTCGGGGAGGTCCCAGCGGGTGGGCTCCAGGCCCGCCCGGACGAGGGCGTCGCAGGCGCCCCGGCCACAGCGGCCGAGGGCGCCGATGACGAGGGCGGCGGTGGTGTCGCCCTCCGCCACCGTGGAGGCGAGGAGGGCGTCGAGGGCCGGGCGGTCGGTGGGGACCAGCGGGGCGGTGAGGGCGCGGCGGTGGTGCAGGACGGCGAGGGCGGCGCCGACGTAGCCGGCCCAGTAGCCGAAGGCGGCGACGCGGCGGCCGGCTTCGTCGGTGAGGTATTCCATGTCGAGGAGGGCGCCGCCGCCCGCGGCGAAGCGGGCGAGGAGCTCACGGGCGCCGGCCTGGCCCTTGTAGGCGTGGCCGAAGTAGATGTGCCGGTGGCGCAGGGCGGGGGCGCCGGGTCCGGCGGGGAGTTCCTTGAGGCCGAGGACGTACGCCCCGTCGGGGGCCTGCTCGTGCCAGCTGCCGGTGGGGGCGGTGGCGCAGCCCGCGGCGGTGTAGTCCGCGAGGGGGAAGGCGCGCTGGGCCGACTCCTCGACGGTGATGCGGATCCCGGCCTCGACGAGGCGGGCGGCGTCCTGCGGGGTGAGGGGGGCGCGGCGTTCGGTGCGGCGGTCCTCGTGCCGCATCCAGAGGTGAGTGGTGTCCGGCATCGTGCGTTTCGTCCCGTCTGGAGGCAGTGGGGTGGGTGACTCCCGGGCCTGATCGCGGTGGCGGGGGCTGCGTCCTGGACGTCGGCCCCGCTCGCGGGAGCGGGGTCCGGGCGTTCGCCGGAGGGCGGTGGGCGGGGGTCGCTGTGGTGCTCCAGCCTGCCCTGCGGAGCCCGGTCCCCCCGGCCCGGCCGAGGGCCCCGCCCGGCCCGCCGCCCGGCCGGAGGTGGGCTCCGGCGCCGACGGCGAACACGGCGGATTCACCCGGCCGGGTGAGAGCGCGTGCGGTACGGGGTTGACGGCGCGGGCACGGCCGGCGGTGGAGCGGCGGGCGCTGCGGCCCGGCCAGTCGCACCGCACCGGACGGCGCCCCGGCGCCGGGGCGCCGGGGGCCGCGCGGCCCGGGGCGAGGCCGGCGCGAGCGCGCCCGCGCGAGCACTGCCGGGGGTGGGCGTCGGGCTGGAGGTGGGCACGGCCGGGGTCGGCACGGCCAGCGGTCGGCACGGCCGGCGGCGGGCGTCGGGCTGGAGGTGGGCACGGCCGGGGTGGGCACGGCCAGCAGTCGGCACGGCCGGCGGTGGGCGTCGGGCTGGGAGGGGAACGCCGTGGCGGGAGAGGGCCGCGGCCTACGGGGCCGGATCGGTACCCGGCGCGGTCATGAGGGCGTTGGCCTCGGCGTAGGGGAGGGCGTCCGCGCCGAAGTCGAAGGTGCCCGACTCCGTGATCTCGCGGGCGGCGCGGGTGAGGGCGCCGAGCGCGGCGCGGGACAGCGCGGAGCCGGTGCTGATCCGGCGGACGCCGAGGGTGCCGAGTTCGGCGACGGAGAGCTTCAGGGAGCCGGTCATCAGGACGTTGACGGGCCGCGAGACGGCCGCGCAGACGGCGCGGACCGCCTCGGCGTCGGGCAGGGCCGGGGCGTAGAGCACGTCGGCGCCGGCGGCCTCGTACGCCCGCAGCCGGCGGATGGTGTCGTCGAGGTCGGGCCGGCCCAGGAAGAAGTTCTCGGCGCGGGCGGTGACGGTGAAGGGGAAGCCGAGCCCCTGGGCGGCCTCCACGGCGGCGGCGACCCGTTCGACGGCCTCGTCGAGGGGGCGCAGCGGGTCCTCGGCGCGGCCGGTGGCATCCTCGACGGAGCCGCCGGCCAGGCCGGCCTCCGCGGCGAGGCGGATGGTCTCGGCGACGTCCTCGGGGCGTTCGCCGAAGCCGCTCTCCAGGTCGGCGGTGACGGGCAGTCCGGTGGCGTCCACGATGGCGGCGGCGTTGGCGAGGAGTTCCTCGCGGCTCACCCGGCCGGCGCCGTCGGGCCGGCCGAGGCCGTGGGCGAGGCCCGCCCCGGTGGTGGCGAGGGCGGCGAAGCCGAAGGAGGCCAGGATGCGGGCGGAGCCGGCGTCCCACGGGTTGGGGACGACGAAGGGGCCGGGGCCGGTGTGCAGATCCCGGAAGGCCTCACCGCGGCGGAGGCGGGCGGCGGGGTCGGCGCTGGGGCGGAGCTGGCTCATGGGGTTCCTCGCTGGGTGCCGTCGTGCGTCGGGACGGGGTCGTCGGACCGGCTCAACGTACTGATCGCCGGGTGGCGTTCGGGCCGCCGGGCCCCCGGGCGGCAGCCGTACGCGGCGCCCGCGCGGAGCCGGCCCTCAGGCACGGCGGGGGGCCGACGGCCTGGCCCCGGACGCCGTCCCGGAGCGGCAACGGCGGGACCCGTACAGACGCCATCCCGGAGCAGCAACGGCCAGGCCCGTACAGACGCCACCCCGGAGCAGCAACCGGACCCGTACAAACGCCATCCCGGAGCGGCAGCGGCGGGACCCGTACGGCCTCCTCCCGCCCAGCCCCGGATGCCGTCCCGGGGCGCGGCGGGGCCGCCCCGGAGGTTCCGCCTGTCCTCGGGCAGCACGAGGGCCGGCCTCCTCCGGAGCGGAGGGAGGCCGGTCCGGTACCGCGTCGTGCGTCAGGCCGTACGGCTCACAGCGCCTTGGCCCCCGGGCGAACGGGGCCGGGCGGACCAGGGCCACGGCCACCAGGACGGCCGTCGCCCCCGCCGCGCAGGTCAGGGTGAAGGCCGTCCCGTGACCGAAGTGTTCGGCGAGCTGCCGCCGGGCGGCCCCGGAGTCGCCGAAGTCGGTGAACAGCACGTCCTCGCCGATGAGCTCCTTGAGCGCGGGGGCGTCTGCGGGTTCTCCGAGCTCCAGCGCGAACGCGACCGCGCCCTCCTGACGAACGGCTCCGGCTCCCGGGAAGGTTCCGCCGAGGACGCGCTGCGCGGGATCGACGCCTGGCTCGAACGCCTCCGTGACCGGCACCGCGAGGCCCGCTACGTCGCCTTCCGCGCCGCCGCCCACGACCTGCGCGCCCGCCTGATCGTCGAACGGCCCCGCCAGTACGCGGCCCCCTGCTGGCCCTCGCCGGGCCGGCCTGATCCGGCATCGGCCAGACGGCCTAGCGCTGGTTGAGGTAGGCGAGGACGGCGCGGACGCGGCGGTTGGTGTCGTCGTCGTCGGTGATGCCGAGCTTCCCGAACAAGGAGGTCGTGTACTTGCTGATGGCGCCCTCGCTGAGGAACAGGCGGCGGGCGATCGCCTGGTTGGACAGGCCCTCGGCCATCAGCCCGAGCACGGAGTGCTCGCGCTCGGTGAGCCGGGCCAGCTCCCGGTCGGGGGCGCCGCCGGACAGCAGCTTCGCGATGACGGCCGGGTCCATGGCGGTCCCGCCCGCCGCGACCCGTTCCAGGGAGCCGATGAACTGCTCGGCGTCGAACACGCTCTCCTTCAGCAGGTAGCCGACGCCGCCGGAGCCGTCGGCCAGCAGTTCGCGGGCGTAGAGCTGCTCCACGTGCTGGGAGAGGATCAGGACGGGCAGGCCCGGGATCTCCGCGCGGGCGGTGAGCGCCGCGCGCAGGCCCTCGTCCGACTGGGTCGGGGGCATGCGGACGTCGATGACGGACACGTCCGGGCGGTGCGTCCGCAGGACGTCGAGGGTCTCGGGCCCGGTGGCGGCGGTGGCCACCACCTCGTGCCCGAACGCCTCGATCAGGCGGACCATCCCGTCGCGCAGGAGGTAGAGGTCTTCGGCTACGGCTATGCGCATGGCACGGCCATCCTGACACGGGTCGGGCCGCCGGGGGGACTGGTGACCGTGAGCGTGCCGTCGAAGACGGCGAGGCGGCGGCGCAGGCCGGCGAGCCCGCCGCCGGGCCGGGCGTCGGCCCCGCCCCGTCCGTCGTCCTCGACCTCGACGACGACGCCCGTGTCGTCCCGTACGAGGGAGACGTGCGCCCGGCCCGCGCCGGCGTGCTTGACCGCGTTGGTGAGGAGTTCGGCGACGCCGAAGTAGACGGCGGACTCGATCGGCGGGTCCAGGCGCAGCGGGCCGTCGGCCCGGACGGCCACGTCGAGGGGGACGTCCAGGGCCAGCGCCCGCACGGCGTCGACGAGCCCGCGCTCGCTGAGGACGGGCGGGCTGATGCCCCGGATGAGCTCCCGGAGTTCGGTCAGCGAGGCGGCGGCCCCGGCCCGCGCCTCCCGCATCAGCGCCTTCGCCTGCTCGGGGTCCCGGTCCATCAGCGCCTCGGCGGTGGCCAGGGAGAGGCCGAGCGCGACGAGGCGGGCCTGGGCGCCGTCGTGGAGGTCCCGTTCGATCCGGCGGATCTCGGCGGCCTGCGCGACGGTGGCGTCGGCGCGCTGGGAGGTCAGCTCGTCCACCCGCTCCGCCAGCGCCATCCTGGGCGAGGGGCCCAGGAAGCGGACGGCCACCCGGTGCAGGGAGCGCCAGGCATACGGGCCGCAGCCGATGGCGACGGCCAGGGCGCCCGCCCCGGTCAGGCGGGCGACGGCCCCGGACCCGTCCGGCCCGACGCCGGCCGTCCCGGCCACGGCTGCGGCCAGCGCGGCCGGCGGGACGGCGGCCACCACGCCGGCGGTGAACGGGGCGATGACGGCGAAGCGCAGGTCGCGCCAGGTGGCGGGGTCGCTCCACCACAGCCGCATCCGCTGGTCCATGACGGCGTCCCGGCGGCTGCGTTCGTAGCTGAAGCCGTTCCACCAGTACCCGGTGGACAGCTGCATAACCGGCCCGGCCTCCCGGTACCCGCCGGGGATCCGGGTACCGGTCCAGCGCGCGAGCACGGCCCGCACCGCTCGGCAGACGGGCCGCGCCAGGGCGAGCGTGCCCGCGCAGACGATGACGGCGGGCCCGATCCACGACCACGGGTGCTCCGCCCCGCACCACACCGCCAGCCCCACGGCGGCGGCCCACACGGCCGGAACCGTCCCGCAGACGGCGAGGACCACCCCCGCCCGCCACCACCCCACCCCGGCCCGCACCACCCAGGACCCCGCACGCCCCATGACTCCCCCTCGCTTCCGGCTCACCACCCCACTGTGCCCCGCCCGGAGCCCGCATCACCCCAGCTCGCCGCAGGAGTGGGGCTGGGCCCACCCCCCTGTGGGTCCAGGCCCGTACCGGGCCCGGGACCGGCTCCGTAGCGTCATGTCCATGAAGACGAACGAGAAGAACACGAAGCCGGCCGGCCCGGCCGCGACCGCCGACCCGGCCCTCCTCGACACCCCCGCCGCCCAGGCCGCGTTCGCCACGACGCGGACCGCCGTCACCGTCTACGGCGCCCTCACCACCGCCGCCCTCCTCGCGGTCGCCGTGGTGGCGGCCACGGGCCATCCGGTGAACCCCTTCATGTGGACCCGGGTCGCCCTCCTCCCCCTCATCACCCTCCTCCTGCACCGGCTGGCCACGTCAACCGCCCGGGGCTCCCACCGCGCCTTCGAACGCCTGCGCACCCTCACGGTCGTCTTCCCGGTCGCCATCGTCGGCGTGGACCTGATCCCGGGCGTCTGCCCCTGGTGGTACGCGGCCCTGCAGACCCTCTGCGTCCTCCCGGCCCTCCGCATCGCCGTCACCCTGCGCGGCGCGGCCCTGCGCACCGCCTTCCCCAAGAAGCGCTGAACGGCGCCCCGTTGATACGGGATGCTGCACCCATGGCACCGACGTCCCACCCGGCGGGCCGGCCGGGCGCCGCCGAGTGAACCTCACCGGCCTGCACCGCCGCCTGCTCGCCGACGTCATCGCGATCGGCAGCCCGTACCCCCTGGTCATCACGGGCGGTTACGCCGTCCAGGCCCACGGCCTCGTCGAACGGACCAGCCAGGACCTCGACGTCGCCACCGAGAACCCCGCCCCCATGGCCGACATCTGCGCCGACCTCGCCCGGCGGCTGACCGAGGGCGGCTGGCACATCACCGTCATCGGCGTCGACCCCCTGTCGGCCCGGCTGATGGTCACCGACCGCGCCGACGGCGCACGGTGCGGGCTCGACGTCCTCAAGGAGAACCTCTGGGCCGCCCCCGAGCCCACCCCGTACGGCCCCGTCCTCGCCTTCGACGACGTCATCGGCACGAAGGTCCGCGCCCTCGCCGACCGGGGCGCGGTACGCGACCTGATCGACGTCCACGCCGCCTCCCCGTACCGCACCCTGGCCGAACTCGAACGCCTCGGCCTGCGCCACGGCCGCGACGCCTTCCGCCTCGACGACCTGCGCGACCGCCTGACCGGCGCCGACTGGTACGACGACGAGGAGTTCGCCGCGTACGGCCTCGACGAAGAGGCGACGACAACCCTCCGCACCTGGGCCCACCACTGGGCCACCACACTGGCACCCAGACTCCCGGCCGAACCCTCCTGACGGAGCTGCCCCCACCCCCCACCATGTGACGGAGGTCACATGCAACAGGGTGCGGTCTGCGGACACTACCCGGTGTGGACCACCAACTGTTTGCGGAAATCTATGACGCCCATGCACGAGCCGTGTACGCGCATGCCGTCCGCATGACCGCCGACCATGCCGGGGCCGACGACATCGTCTCCCTCACCTTCCTCGAGGCATGGCGGCTCCGCGACTCATTCGATCGGGTCGCCAGCCCTCGGGCATGGCTCTTCGGGATCGCCACCAACGTCATCCGCAACACCCGGCGGGCGGCACGCCGGCACAGGGACGCCATAGCCCGTCTCCCTCCACCCAGTTCCGTTCCCGATGTGGCGGATGCGGTCGTGTCCCGCATCGCCGACGCGGCTGAAGCCTCAGCCGCCCTGGCCGTTCTGAGCCGGTTACGGCAGGCGGACCGCGAGGTGCTTCTTCTGTACGTGTGGTCCGGCCTCAGCCATGCGGAGGTCGCGCAGGCCTGCGGAACGTCGGTCGGCACCGTGCGGTCCCGGCTCTCTCGCGCCCGCACCCGGCTCCGCGAACTCACCGCCTCTCACCTCGCCGAACCGCCGCCCTCCAGACGCCGCCCCACACCCCGAACCACACGGGAAGGAAGCCTGTGAACGCCTCCGACGACGCACGACTCGACTCGGACGGTCGCGCGGATACCCCCCGGCGTCTGCCCGGCCTTTCCGATGGCGATCTGCCTTTCCACGGACACGACCGGATCAGGGAGTACGTGATGCGCGAAACAACGGACGCCCCCCGGCCCGCGCGAGTCCGGCCACGTCGCCGGATGGCCTTGTTGCTGACGGCAGGGGCTGCCACCTGCGCTGTCGCCGTGGCGGTAACCCTCAGCATCAGCGGCTCCGACGAGCCCCCCGCCGCAGCCCGGCCCGAACCGGCTGCCGTGCAGCTGCTGGACCGCGTCGCTCTCGCGGCTCAGGCGGCACCTGCTCCGAGCGTCCGCGACGGACAGTTCCTGTACACCAGGACGAAGGGACACTCCACCGCCCTGTCGGAGACCAAGGGGGGTGGCATGACCGCCGCCCGCACCGACGAGTCCGCCGAGCACTGGGTCTCCGTCGACGGATCAGCCGGCACGCTCACACGCAACCACGAGGGCGAAAAGACGGACCCGGCCCCGGACAAGGGAGAGGCGACCATCAACGGCCCCACGTACCGCTTCCTGGAATCCCTGCCGACCGACCCCGACCGGATACTGGAGGTGATCTACGCTGACGCACGCCTCAACCACGGCGGCGACTCGGGATCGACGACCGGCCCGGATCAGGAGGCATTCGTGGCCATCGGCGACCTGCTGCGGACCATGGAGGCCCCGCCGGGGGTGAGTGCGGCTCTGTACCGGGCCGCAGCCCGCATCCCCGGCGTCGTCCTGGTACCGGAAGCGACGGATGCCGCCGGCCGATCAGGCATCGCCGTCGCTCGCGTCCACCAGGGCGAGCGCACCGAATGGATCTTCGACAAGAACAGCCTGCGCCTTCTTGGCGAGCGCACCGTGACGCTCAAGGACAGTGCGTGGGGAAAGGCGGGCACCGCGGTGACCTCCGTGGCCATCGTCAGCCGAGGCATCACGGACAAGGCAGGCCAGGCGCCCAAGCAATAGCCGACGGCTTCAAGACAAAGGAGTCGCCATTGAGGTCTACTGACCCGTCGAAGCAACGGTCCAGTGATGCCCCTGCCTCGCAGCACTGTTCCGGCAGGGGCGTCAGTCTGCGCGACCGATGTGCTCTCAGGGGCCTACGTACTCGTAGACGCCGCCGTGGGGGTGGCGGAGGACGGCTCGGTGGCCGTTGGGGGTGGGTTGGGGCGGCATCACCAGCGTGGCGCCGGCCGCGACCGCTTCCTCGACGGCGGAGGGGAGGTCGGCGACGGTCAGGGTGGCGGTGACGGCGGCGATCCGGCTCACCGCCTCGTCCGGGCCGCAGAAGAGGAGGAAGGTGCCCACGCTCGCCAGGTGGACGCCGGCGAACTCGAAGCGTTCGGCCTTGCGGCCGGTCAGCCGCTCGTAGAAGGGGATGGCCCCTTCCAGGTCGTCGACGCTCTGGCGGGCGATCACCGATTCGATCTTCACCGGCGGACCGCCTGCTGGCGCAGCGAGATGCGGTTGCCGTCCGGGTCCAGCGCGTCGATGGCGATGCCGAACGCGTAGTCCACCGGCTCGGGCCGGTCGAAGGTCACACCCCGGTCGCGGAACACCTTGAAGTCGGCCCGCAGGTCCTGCGATTCCAGGATGACCGGGCCGGGCGTGTCCGACGACACCTCGCCCGGCTGCCCGGCGGCGGGGGCGTGCGCCGACAGGATGATCTCGACCGGACTGCCCGGGACACCCACGGTGAGGAAACGGCCCGCGGGGTTCGGGTAGTCGATGCGCTTCTCCAGGCCGAGCTGCTCCGTGTAGAACCGCAGCGCGCGGTCCTGGTCGGTGACGTACAGGGTCACGTACATGATGTTCGTCAGCATGGTGCTGCCCTCCGAGTGTCGATCTGCTTCATCTCACTGACGGATGGCGGCCGGAGGATGTGACAGACGGATGCGGAGATCCGCCGGCGCACGGCCGTCCGTGCCGGAGACGTGCCGGAGACTGCCCCCATGAAGGAATCGCATCCGAAGGCCGAACTCCTCCGCTACCTGCAAGAAGGACGGGACGCCCTGCTGCGGAAGCTGGAGGGGCTCTCGGATTACGACGTCCGCCGCCCCCTGACCCCCACGGGCACGAACCTGCTGGGCCTGGTCAAGCATCTCGCCGGGGTGGAGCTCGGCTACTTCGGCGACACCTTCGGCCGCCCGTTCTTCACCGAGGACCCCCCGGCCTGGTGGTACACGCGGGACGCGGAACCGAACGCGGACATGTGGGCCACGGCGGACGAGTCCCGCGAGGAGATCACCGAGCTGTACCGGCAGGCCTGGGCCCACGCCGACGCCACCATCACCGCACTGGACCTGGACGCGACCGGTCGCGTCCCCTGGTGGCCGGAGGAGCGACGCGAGGCGACACTGCATCACATCCTGGTGCGCGTGATCTCCGACACCCAGCGCCACGCCGGCCACGCCGACATCCTCCGGGAGCTCCTCGACGGCTCCGCCGGCGAGATGAAGGACGGGAACAACCTGCCGGCGGAGGACCGGACGTGGTGGGAGGGCTACCGCAGCCGCCTGGAATCCGTGGCCCGCACCTTCGGCACCGGCTGACCCCCGACGCCCGCCCCGCGAGGGGGAGAGGGCGGGCGGGCCCCTGTCAGGACGCGGTCAGCAGCTGCCGCAGGCGCTCGGCGTAGGCCTTGGGGTGGCTGGTGTTGCCGTTGTGGCCGCCGGGGAAGGTGTGTATCTCCTCGCCCACCAGCTCCGCCAGTGCGGCGGCGCAGGCGAGGTCGAAGACCGTGGCGGGGGTCGTGGCGCCGACTGCCGGGATGATGCGGGTCGGCGTCCCGGTCAGCGTGGCGGGGTCGAGGGTGTCCTCGACGACCGCGGTGATGTCGTGCTCGATGAAGTAGGCGAAGTTGGCGCGGCGCCGCTCGCCCAGCGGCTGCGGCGTGAGGCCCGGTTCGGCGTCCTTGCCGCTGGTGTCTATGCCGAGCACCCGGGCCATCTCCCGCAGCGTCGCGGGGAGTCCGGCTGTGCGGTGGAGGTGCTGGAGTTCGGCCAGTTCCGCCTCGTGCCGCTCGCGCTCGGCGGCGGGCAGCAGGCGCGGTGCGACCGGTTCGTGGGCGACGAGGGTGGAGATCCGGCCGGGGTGGCGGGCCGCCAGATGCAGGCCGATGACGGCGCCGAGGCTGCAGCCCAGCATCAGGGCGGGCTCGTCGGTGACGGCGGCGAGCAACCGGCTGACGTCCTCGGCGTGCTCGGCGAGGGAGGTGGTCCGGGACGGGTCCTCCAGGCGGCTGCGGGACAGGCCCCGGCGGTCGTAGGTCAGGACGGTGAACGTGTCCGTGAGGTGCGGGACCAGGTCGACGGTGCGGTCGGCATCGCCCTCGCCGCTCTGGGAGATGAGCAGCAGGGGCCCGGAGCCCTCGATCCGGTAGTGGAGCGTGGCGCCGGGGACCTGGAGGGTGGAGGTGGTGGGAACGAGGCGGCTGGACATCGCGGGAACACTCCTTCGTACCTTCGGGGCGGCGCCGGCCTTCGTCCCGCGCTCTGATACGAAGGTAACCCATCGAAATCGATGCATCAAGAGTGATGGATATATTTCGATGAATCTCTTCCGATGTAACCTGACCGGGTGGATGGAATCGAACTGTTCCTGCTGGGCCGGGCCCTGATGAAGCTCGGCGAGGAAGCCCTGCCCGAACCTCCCGGCGGTGCCGGGCAGTACGCGGGCGGCACGCGCTCCGTCGTCATCGTCGCCGGGGACATCGCCGCGCATCCCGACACCACCATCGGCGAGACGGCCCAGCGCACGGGCCTGCCGCAGAGCCAGGTCTCGAACGCCGTGGCCCGCCTGCGCGAGGCGGGTTCCGTGGAGACGGCCCCCGACCCCGCCGACCGCCGCCGGACGCTGGTCCGGCAGGCGCCCGGGGTTTCCGCCCGGGTGGCCGCCGTACGGGCCGCGGGCGCCTCCAAGGTCGAGGAGGCGCTCGCCCGGGCCCTGGGCGAGGACGGGTCCGAGCGGCTGCCCGAGGTGACCGAGGCGCTGGAGGTGCTCGCCCGGCACCTGGCGGTGCGGGGCGACCGGCCGGCGGGCTGAGTCCGGGCCCGGGCCCCGGTCCGGGCTCTGGTCCGGGCTCTGGTCCGGGCTCTGGTCCGGGCCCCGGTCCCGGCCCCCGGTCCCGGCCCCCGGGGGGCCGCGCCGTCAGGCCGTCGCGAAGACCGCCAGGTCCTCCGCGATCGCCCGGACCACGGCCTCGTGCCGTTCGGCCAGGTAGAAGTGCCCGCCGGGGAAGCCCCGGAAGGTGAAGGCCGCCCCCGTCAGCTCCCGCCACCCCATGGCCTCGGCCACGCTCGCGCGCGGGTCGGACTCCCCGCACAGCACGCTGACCGGGGTGCGCAGCAGCGGTCCCGGCTCGTGGCGGTACGTGCCGACCGCCCGGTAGTCGCCGCGCAGGGCCGGCAGGATCAGCGCCCGCAGTTCCGGGTCGGCCAGCAGCCCCGCGTCGGTGCCGGACAGCGCCTGGACGTGGGCCAGCAGGGCGTCGTCGTCCAGGGTGTGCAGGTCGTCCCGCCGGGGCACCAGCGGGGAGCGCCGGCCGGAGAGGATCAGGCCGAGCGGGCGGTCGCCGGACGCCTCCAGACGGCGCGTCAGCTCGTACGCGAGGACCGCGCCCATGCTGTGGCCGAACAGCACCAGCCGCCGCCCCCGCCAGGGTTCCAGCGCCCGCTCCACCCCGTCTACGAGCCCGTCGATGGTGTCGGGGCTCGGCTCCCCCAGCCGTTCCTGGCGGCCGGGGTACTGGACGGTGAGCACCTCGGCGTGCGCGGCCAGGTCGCGGGAGAGCGGGAAGTAGTAGGAGGCGTTGCCGCCGGCGTGCGGGAGGACGACGAGGACCGGGTCCGTGCCGGGGCGGGCCGGCGGGTGGAAGCGGCGCAGCCAGGCGTCGCGGGCGGGGACACGGTCCACGACGCTCACGGCCGGGCCCCCCGGGCATCGTCGGTCAGCAGGAGCTTCTTCTGCGGCTTGCCCATCGCGTTGCGCGGGATGGCGGCGACGAAGCGCACCTCGCGCGGACGCTTGTGCACCGACAGGTGCGAGGCCACGAAGTCGGTCAGTTCGGCGCCGGTGACCCCCTGGGCGACGACGAAGGCCACGATCCGCTGCCCGAGGTCCGCGTCCGGGACGCCGACGACGGCCGCCTCGCTCACCTTGGGGTGGTCGAGCAGGGCGTTCTCGATCTCGCCCGCGCCGATCCGGTAGCCACCGGACTTGATCATGTCGATGGAGGCCCGGCCCACGATGCGGTGGACCCCGTCGTCCGGGTCCACGGCCGCGATGTCGCCCGTACGGAACCATCCGTCCTCGGTGTACGCGGCCGCCGTGGCCTCCGGGCGGCCCAGGTACCCGGCGAACAGGGTCGGCCCGGTCAGCTGGAGTTCGCCGATGTCGGCGCCCGGTTCGGCGGCGATGCGCGTACGGATGCCGGGCAGGGGGGTGCCGACGGTGCCGGGCCGGACCTCGCCGCCGGCGCGGCCGCTGACCGTGATCAGGGTCTCCGTCATCCCGTACCGCTCGACGGGGCGGTGGCCGGTGAGGCGCTCCAGGTCCCGGAAGACGGGGGCGGGGAGGGCGGCGCTGCCGGAGACGAGGAGGCGGGCCCCGGACAGGGCGGCGGCGGCCGCCGGTTCGGCGGCGATACGGGACCACACGGTCGGCACCCCGAAGTACAGGCTGCCGCCCGCCCCGGCGTACGCCTCCGGGGTGGGGCGGCCGGTGTGCACGAGGCGGCTTCCGGTGCGCAGGGCCCCGAGGACGCCGAGGACGAGGCCGTGGACGTGGAACAGCGGGAGCCCGTGCACGAGGGTGTCCTCGGCGGTCCACCGCCAGGCGGCGGCGAGGGCGTCCAGGTCGGCGGCGAGGGCGTCGGCGGTGAGGACGACGCCCTTCGGGGGGCCGGTGGTGCCGGAGGTGTAGAGGATGAGGGCGGGGTCCCTGGGGCCGGCCGCGTCCCGGGGGACGGTGGCGTCGGACCGGCGGGCGAAGTCGACGGTGGTCAGGGCGGCGCCGGAGTCCCGGAGGATGTGCTTGCGTTCGGCGGGGCCGGCGTCGGGGGGCAGGGGTACGAAGGGCACCCCGGCGAGGAGCCCGCCGACGGCGGCGGCGACGGTCTCCAGGGAGGCGGTCGCGGTGACGGCGAAGGCGGGGGCGCCGGCGACGTCGGCGGCCACGGCACGGGCGGCGCCGAGCAGTTCCTCGTACGAGGCGGTACGGCCGGCTACGGCGACGGCGTCGGCGCGGTCGCCGTACGTGCCGTCTAGGGCGGTCAGCACGCGGTAACTCCCCGGGGTCGGTGGGAGGCCAGGGTACGCCGCCACCCCAGACTCCGGCCCGAGCGGCCCTGGTCCCGCCCGGGCCTGGGCCCGGACGCCACCCGCACCGGACGACGCCCGCGCCAGACGGGCCCCGCACCGGGCGGCGTCAGTCCTGATCGGGGGTGGTTCCCCGCCGCTTGGCCGCCTCCCGGCGGGCGCGGCGGAGTTCGAGGGCGAGGGAGACGGCGGCGCCGACCAGCGTGAGGGCGTCGGCGGCGATGGAGAGCAGGTCGGTCATGGCGCAGGTCCTTCTCGGAGGTCCGGGTCCGCGGTGTGCGGCTGACGGGCAGACCGTGCGGGGGAGTTGGCCCGTCCGGGACCTCTGGGCGGAACATCGCAGGCAGGTTGCGGACGAAAGGGCACTTGTCCCGGACGGACCGGACAAGGACCGGCCGGGCGCACCGAACGCAGCGGCGGGGGGCACGCCGGTGGCGGGGACGAACACGCGCAGGGGCCGCCCGTGGGAACCGGTCCGGCCGGTGAACGGGGCCGCGGGCAGACTCGCCGGGTTCCCGCGCGCGGGCCGACGCTTCCGGGAGGACCCCGGCCGTCCTGGGGAAGGAGATCGGCTACGCGTCGACGCAGACCGGCCCGCTGCTCGCCGGGCGGATCCCGGCCCAGCGGTCCGTGTCCTCGGTCACCGACGCGACGGTGCCCGCGCCGTCACACGAACGCCCGCGCGGCGAGGCGGCGCCACTCCCGTTCGAGGCCGTGCACCCGCCGCGCGTGCCCGCTCCGGCGAGGGCGGTCGTACCGCCCGCCGCCGTCCTGGACCCGGCCGCCGTGCAGGCCCGGCGGGTCGAGACGTAAAACAACAGGCAGAGCTGCGGCGGACGGAGGAACTCGACCGCGCGCGGCACGGACCCGGTACGGCGGAGGGCCCCGGCGCCGCACCCCCCGCAGACCTCCGAGGACCCGGAGGGCGATGACGTCGAGGCGGCCCTCACCCAGGCGACGGCGATCGACGGCACCGACGGCCACACGGCCGACCGCACCACGCCGGAACTCGGCGAACCGGCTCCGGCCCTCGTCCCGGACAACCCCGCCACCAGGGCGGACCCACCGGACAGGACGGCGCGCAGGCCGGTGACTTCGTCGCCGTACGCGGCTTGCCGGCCGAGCTCATCCCCGACGGGATCCGCCTTCTGGGTCCGGACCACCCCGGCACCCCCGTCAGCCGCGAGCGGCCGGCGCCCGACCCCGGTACGGCGAGGCCCGCGCCCACTGCGGGGAGCGCGGGCCCGGAAGGGGCGGGGTGGGAGGGTCAGATGACGCCCTGGGCCAGCATCGCGTCCGCCACCCGCTCGAAGCCCGCGATGTTCGCGCCCGTCACGTAGTCGCCCGGGGCGTCGTAGCGGGCGGCCGTTTCGTGGGCGACGTGGTGGATCTCGCGCATGATGGCCGCCAGTTCGTCCTCCACGCGGTCGCGGGACCAGGCCACGCGGCCGGCGTTCTGGGACATCTCCAGGGCGCTGACGGCCACACCGCCCGCGTTGGCGGCCTTGCCCGGGCCGAAGGCGACGCCCGCCCCCTGGAAGAGGTGGACCGCCTCCGGGGTGGTGGGCATGTTGGCGCCCTCGGAGACCGCCTTGACGCCGTTCGCGATGAGCGTGCGGGCGTCGTCGGCCCCCAGCTCGTTCTGGGTCGCCGACGGGAAGGCCACGTCCGCCGGGACCTCCCAGACCCGGCCGCCGGGCACGAAGCGGGCGGAGGGACCGCGGCGGGCGGCGTACTCGCTGACGCGGCCGCGTTCGACCTCCTTGATCTGGCGCAGGAGGGCGAGGTCGATGCCCTTGTCGTCGACCACGTAGCCCTGGGAGTCCGAGCAGGTCAGCGGGTTGGCGCCGAGCTGCTGGAGCTTCTCGATCGTGTACAGGGCGACGTTGCCGGAGCCGGAGACCACGGCGGTGAGGCCGTCGAGGGAGACGCCCTTGACCGCCAGCATCTCGCTCGCGAACAGAACGCTGCCGTAGCCGGTGGCCTCCGGGCGGATCTGGGAGCCGCCCCAGCCCCGGCCCTTGCCGGTCAGGACGCCGGCCTCCCAGCGGTTGGTGATGCGCCGGTACTGGCCGAAGAGGTAGCCGATCTCGCGGCCGCCGACGCCGATGTCACCGGCCGGGACGTCGGTGTGCTCGCCGATGTGGCGGTACAGCTCGGTCATGAAGGACTGGCAGAAGCGCATGACCTCGGCGTCCGACCTGCCGTGCGGGTCGAAGTCGCTGCCGCCCTTGCCGCCGCCGATGCCGAGGCCGGTCAGCGCGTTCTTGAAGATCTGCTCGAAGCCGAGGAACTTGACCACGCCGATGTCCACCGACGGATGGAAGCGCAGGCCGCCCTTGTACGGGCCGAGCGCGCTGTTGAACTCCACCCGGTAGCCGCGGTTGACGTGCACGCGGCCTCGGTCGTCGGTCCACGGCACCCGGAAGATGATCTGCCGCTCCGGCTCCACGAGCCGCTCGACGAGACCGGCCTCGGCGTACTCGGGACGCGCCGCGAACACGGGGGCCAGGGTGTCGAGAACCTCGCGGACCGCCTGGTGGAACTCGGGCTGGGCGGGGTTCCGCCGCTCGATGTCGGCCCTCAGTACGTCCAGCCTCTGCTTCGGGTCGGTCACGTCGGATTCCTCTCCAGCGTCAGGGGCGGGCGTGCGGGCCCACGCGGAGGGTACCCGGCCGCCCGGTGGCTGAGGAGAGGCCGTCTCGCCTGCTGGGCCGAAGTCGGCGTTCATCACGGCGCGTGGCGCGTTCCCGACCGTAGGATCGGTCCGGCGCGCGGCAGCGGGACACGAGGGGGCACCTGCATGGAAACGGCACGGTTCGCGGCGCTGGTCGCGGCGACGATCACGATGGGCCTGGTCAGTGGCCTCTTCTACGGTTTCTCGGTGGCGGTCATGCCGGGTCTGCGGGCTTCGGCGGACCGGACGGTCGTCGAGACGATGCAGCGGATCAACGTCGCGATCCTCAACGGCTGGTTCCTGTTGGGCTATGTGGGTGCGCTGGTGTTCACCGCGCTGGCCCTGGTCCTGCACCTGGCGGGAGGCGGGGGCGGTGCGGTGTGGCCGCTGGCGGGGGCGCTCGTCGCGTACGTCCTGGCGATGGCCGTCACCGGCCGGGTGAACATCCCGCTGAACAACGCCCTGGCGCAGGCCGGCCCGGTCGAGCGGATCGCCGACCCGTCGGCCGTGCGCCACGCGTTCGAGGGCCCCTGGGTACGGGCGAACACGTGGCGCACGCTGCTGTGCGCGGTGTCGTTCGGGCTCCTGGTGTGGGCCCTGGCGCTGAACGGCTAGCCGCCGTCCGGAGGGTCAGCGCGGGGTGGAGCGGCCGTGGAGGAGGAGGGCCCGGGTGAGGGCGGTGAGGGCGGCGGTGCACAGGAGGGTGCGCAGGATGTTCGTGGTGACCCAGGTGCCCTTGAACTTGTCGACCACCGCGAAGCCGGTCATTCTGGCGGCGTCGCCGGCGTCGGCGAGCTCGTTGTTCAGCGGGATGTTCACCGCGAAGGTGATCACGAGGACGGCGAGGTAGGCGACGGCGGCCGCACCCGCCCACACGGCGGGGCCCCGTCTGCCCTTGCGGTACTCGACGACGGCCGCCGCGGCGGTGGCGAGCAGTGCGAGGACGAAGACCCCGCCGAAGAGGCCGTTCCCGTCGATGACGGCGTTGATGTGCTGCATGGCGGTGACGTAGGTGCGGTCGTCGCCGGCGGCCAGGCCGGGCATGACCGAGACGTCGAAGGCGAAGAACAGCCCCGCCATGAGGCCGATGAGGACGGTGGAGAGGGCGAGCAGGGGGCCGGCCGCGCGGTCGGCGGCGGACCTTTCCGTGGTACGGGGGGCAAAGGGGGCGCCGTTGCTACCGGGGGTGCCGTTCCTACCGGGGGTTCCGTCTGCCGGGTTCGCGCCGTGTTCCGGGGTCATGGGTCCGTCCTCACCTGTGGCTGGTGGCTGGATACCGGCGGGCCCGTGCCCGCGCGCGCTGTGATCCTGGCATCCGTACGGCCCCGCGTACCAGCGGTTCGCGCCGAAAACGCGGTACGGGCCGGGGAGTTGTCCCCGGCCCGTCTCCTGGCGGATATCAGCCGCCGCGGCGCGGCACGGCGTCAGGCGTGGACGTGCAGCGGCTTGCCCGCGAGGGCCAGGTGGGCCTCGCCCAGGGCCTCGGTCTGGGTCGGGTGGGCGTGGATGAGGCTCGCCACCTCCGACGGCAGGGCCTGCCAGTTGAAGATGAGCTGGGCCTCGCCGATCTGCTCGCTCACGCGCGCGCCGATCATGTGCAGGCCGACGACGGGGCCGTCGAGGACCTGGACGAGCTTGACGTCGCCGGCCGTCTTGAGGATCTTGCTCTTGCCGGTGCTGCCGGCGTTGAACTTGCTGACGACGACCTTGTCCTCGCCGTAGAGCTCCTTGGCCTTCGCCTCGGTGAGGCCGACGGAGGCGATCTCCGGCTCGCAGTACGTGACGCGCGCGACGCCGTCGTAGTCGACCGGGGTGACCGGCAGGCCGGCGACGCGCTCGGCGACCAGGATGCCCTCGGCGAAGCCGACGTGGGCCAGCTGGAGGGTCGGGATCAGATCGCCGACGGCGGAGACGGTCGGCAGGCTGGTGCGCAGCAGCTCGTCCACGACGACGTGGCCGCGCTCGACGGTGACGCCGGTCTCCTCGTAGCCGAGGCCGGCGGAGACCGGGCCGCGGCCGACGGCGACGAGCAGCAGCTCGGCCTCGATCTGCTTGCCGTTCTCCAGGGAGACGCGGACGCCCGACTCGGTGTACTCGACGCCGGAGAACCGCGAACCCAGCTCGAACTTGATCTTCCGCTTGCGGAAGGCGCGCTCCAGGGACTTGGAGATGTCGACGTCCTCGGCGGGCACCAGGTGGGGCAGGCCCTCGACGACGGTGACGTCCACGCCGAAGGACTTCCAGGCGGAGGCGAACTCGACGCCGATGACGCCGCCGCCGAGGATGATCGCCGACTCGGGGATCCGGTCGAGGAACAGGGCGTGGTCGGAGGAGATGACCCGGTCGCCGTCGATGGTGAGGCCCGGCAGCGAGCGCGGCTGGGAGCCGGTGGCGAGCACGATGTGGCGGCCCTTGTAGCGGACGCCGCCGGCCTCGACCTCGGTCGGGGAGACGAGGCGGCCCTCGGCCTCCACCAGGGTGAGGGTCTTGCGCGCCTTCAGCATGCCCTGGAGGCCCTTGTAGAGGCCGGCGATGACGCCGTCCTTGTACGCGTGGACCCCGGCTATGTCGACTCCGCCGAAGGTGGCCCGCACACCGTAGGACTCGGCGCGGCGCAGCTCGTCGGCGACCTCGCCGGCGTGCAGCAGGGCCTTGGTCGGGATGCAGCCGTTGTGCAGGCAGGTGCCGCCCAGCTTGCCCTTCTCGATGAGGACGACGTTCAGGCCGAGCTGGGTCGCGCGCAGAGCGCAGGAGTAGCCCCCGCTACCGCCACCGAGGATGACCACGTCGTACACGCCGTCGGCGGAATTCTCCATTGCTGATGACACCTTTCGTCTCCATAGCACATGACCAGCGCATGACCAGCCTTCCCGGCATGCTCTCATCTCCCGTTCTCCGTGCCCGTTTTGGGGGTGCGGCGGGAGGTGCGGTGTCCAGCGCCTCTCCAGGCCGTGTCGAGGGCACGTCCGGGGGGTGCCGCAGGCGGGTCCCGGTGCGCTCCCGAACGGCTCCGCACATCCTCCGGGACGCCCGGAGAACCCCCCTGACCTGGACCGTTCCTTGTCACCGCCCCCGGCGGACGCATCGGTTCCACGGTAGGGGGCGGGGCGGACGGCGGCCGGTCCGTTCTCCCGGGCGCGGTCGGACCGTCGACGGGGCGCCGGGTTCCCGTACCGGCGGCGGGGGTTGCCCGAAGAGGTGTTTTCGGCCGTTGTCCTCCGCTCGCGGCCGGACGGCGGCGGCCGGTCCGGGGCTCTGCGGCCCGGCGGTCCGGGGGCGGTGACCGGAACGACCCGATCCAGGGGGAACGGCCTGATTCAGCCGCTCTTGAGTCCGGCTCCACCGGCACTGCGCACCATCTCCCCCGCACCACCTCGTGGCACTACGGATGGGTGAGAAGACGACGATGGCTGAGACGGCTGAGAACACGTCCGGTTCCCTCCCGAGCGCGCACCCCCTCCCCTACACCCTCTCCGGCGCCACCGAGCAGGCCCTGCGCGCGCAGGCGCTGCGGCTGCGCACCCGGCTGGACGGGGACGCGGCGCACGCCGCCGGTCCGGCCGGGCCGGGCCGGGCCCTCGCCGGGACCCGTAGGGCCTTCGAGCACCGGGCGGTGGTCGTCGCCGCCGACCGCGATGAGCTGGCCCGGGGGCTGGACGCCCTCGCCCGGGGCCGGCGGGCGGCGGAGCTGGTGCGCGGCCGCGCGGCCCGGGAGGGGGGTCTGGCCGTCCTCTTCAGCGGGCAGGGCAGCCAGCGGCCGGGGATGGGCCGGGGGCTGTACGAGGCGTTCCCGGTGTTCGCGGCGGCGTTCGACGAGGTGTGCGCGGAGCTGGGCGAGGGCCTCAAGGAGGTCGTGTTCGGGGACGACGCCGGGACCCTGAACCGGACCGGGACCGCGCAGCGCGCCCTGTTCGCGGTCGAGGTGGCCCTGTACCGGCTCGTCGAGTCCTGGGGCGTCACCCCGAGGTTCGTCGGCGGTCACTCGGTGGGTGAGGTCGCCGCCGCACACGTCTGCGGTGTGCTGTCCCTGCGCGACGCCGCCGTCCTGGTCACCGCGCGGGGAAGGCTCATGGAGGCGCTGCCCGGGGACGGGGTCATGGTCTCCGTCCAGGCGAGTGCGGAGCAGGTCGCTCCGCTCCTCGTGCCGGGTACGGCGATCGCGGCCGTCAACGGACCGGAGGCCGTCGTCGTCTCGGGGGCCCGCGAGGCCGTCTGCGGGGTGATCGCGGAGCTGGCCGCGCGGGACGTCAAGTCCAAGGCCCTGCGGGTGAGTCACGCCTTCCACTCCCCCCTCATGGACCCCATGCTGGAGGAGTTCCGCGCCGCCGTGCGCGGCCTGGACTTCCGGCGGCCGGCCATCCCCTTCGTCTCCACCCTCACCGGCGGCCTGGTCACGGACGAAGTCGCCCGCCCCGGCTACTGGGTCCGCCACGTCCGCGAGGCCGTCCGCCTCCAGGACGCCGTCCGCACCCTGGAGGCCGAAGGCGCCACCACCTACCTGGAGTTGGGGCCGGACGGCCTGCTCACCGCCATGGTCCGCGCCTGCCTCGCCGACGCCGACGCCGCCGTGCTGGTGCCCGCCCTGCGGCGCCAGGGGGACGAGGTCCGGGCGCTGCTGACCGCCACCGCGGGCCTGTACGTCCACGGCGCCCTCGCCGAGCTCCCGCTCGGGCTCCCCGCCGGGCCGGCCACGCCCGGCCTGCCCGCGTACGCAGTCCGGCGCGAACGCCACCGGCCGGACCGGGCCGGGGTGCAGCGCCCGCCGGCCCCGGCGGAGCCGGCGCCGCACCGGGAGGGCGCGGCCCGCCTGTTCGCGTTCCCCTCGCTGGACGCGGCCTCCGGTCCGCACGAGTACCCGGCGCTGGCCCGGGCGCTGGCCGGCCGCCGGGGCCTGACGGTGCTGGCGCATCCCGGGTTCCCGGGGGAGGCGGCGGCTCCGCGTGCCCGGCAGGCGCTGGTACGGGCCCGGGCCGAGGACGTCGTCGAGGCGGCCGACGCGGCGGGTCAGCGGCGTCCCGTACTGTTGGGGCACTCCTCGGGCGGCTGGATCGCCCACGCCGTGGCCCGGGAGCTGATCGAGATCGGCCGGGAGGCGGCGGCGGTGGTCCTGCTCGACACGTATGCGCGTACCGGGGGCCGGCACGCGCCGGCGGTGCTGACGGAGCGTCCGCTCGCACCCGACGCCCCGCCGGGGACGGCGGACTATGCGCGGTCGCCCGGGGTGGGCGGCCACCTCCGGCTGTTCGCCGACTGGACGCCGGAGCCCGCGGTCGCGCCGACGCTGCTGGTGCGCGCGTCCGCGTCGGCGGCCTCGGCGGCGGCCGGCTGGGAGCACGCCGACCACGTGGTGGAGGTGCCGGGCGACCACTTCTCGCTGCTGGGCGCCGACGCGGGCGCGGTCGCGGCCGCTGTGGACGGCTGGCTGCGCGCGGTGGCCCGCTGATGGCGGCGCCCGGGCGGCTGCTCGCCGTGTCCGACCTGCACGTGGTGCACGCGGAGAACCGGCGGCTGGTCGAGGAGCAGCTCATACCCCGTTCCCCGCACGACTGGCTGCTGGTGGCCGGGGACGTCAGCGAGACCGTGTCCGAGATCGAATGGGCGCTGGGGCTGCTGCGGGACCGTTTCGCGAAGGTGGTGTGGACGCCCGGCAACCACGACCTGTGGACGCCGAAGGACGACGAGGTGTCCCTGCGCGGGGAGGCCCGTTACCGGCATCTGGTGGAGCTGTGCCGGGGTCTGGGCGTACTGACCCCGGAGGACCCGTACGCGGTGTGGGAGGGCGAGGGCGGCCCGGTGGCCGTCGTCCCGCTGTTCCTCCACTACGACTACTCGTTCCGGGCGCCGGGGCTGACGAAGGAGCAGTCCCTGGCCGCCGCCCACGAGTCGGGGGTGGTGTGCACGGACGAGTTCCTGCTCCACACCGACCCGTACCCGGACGCGGACAGCTGGTGCCGGGCGCGGGTGGCGCAGACGGCCGCCCGCCTGGACGCGCTGGACCCGGCGCTGCCGACCGTCCTCGTCAACCACTACCCGCTGGTCCGGGAGCCCACCGACGTCCTGCGCTACCCGCAGTTCGCGCAGTGGTGCGGGACCACCCTCACCGCGGACTGGCACCTGCGCTACCGGGCCGCGGCCGTGGTGTACGGGCACCTGCACATCCCCCGGACGACCTACCACGACGGGGTCCGCTTCGACGAGGTGTCCATCGGCTACCCCCGCGAACGCCGCGTGCACGGCCTGCCGCGCGGGGTGCTGCGGGACGTGTTGCGGCCGCACGAGGACGGACGCTGAGGGTTTCCCCAGCGGCTTTCGAGCGGGGGGCGAGCGGGAGCTGGTGCCGTGGGAGCCGACGGGGGCGGTGCGTGCCGCCCCCGGCCGGACGAGAGAACGGACCCTCCCCCATGGCGGACCCGCGGGAGCTGCGCGACCTGTGGCTCAGGCAGTACCACCCGGCCCCCGGCGACGGGCCCGCCCTGGTCTGCTTCCCCTACGCGGGCGGGGCCGCCGGCTACTACCGCCCCCTCTCCGAGGCCCTGTCGCCCGGTGTGCGGGTGCTGTCGCTCCAGTACCCGGGCCGCCAGGACCGCCGCAGCGAACCGGTCCGCACGGACCTGCACGCCCTCGCGGACGAGATCGCCGGGGTCCTGTCCTCCTGCGTCGAGGGCCCGTTGGTCTTCTTCGGCCACAGCATGGGCTCCACGCTCGCCTACGAGACCGCCCGGCGGCTGGAGGCCGGACCGGACGGGGAACGGGTCCTCGGTCTGGTCGTCTCGGGCCGCCGGGGCCCGGCCACGGTCCGCCACGAGACGGTCCACCTGCGGGACGACGCCGGGCTGATCGAGGAGGTCGTCCGTCTGGACAGCTCCAGCGCCGCCCTCCTCGCCGACCCGGACATCGCCGAGATGGTGCTGCCGGTCCTGCGCGGCGACTACACGGCCGTGGAGACGTACGCGTACCGGCCCGGGGCGCGGCTGCGCTGCCCGGTCAGCGTGCTCACCGCCGACGCCGACCCGCAGGTGACGGCCGCCGAAGCGGAGGCCTGGGCCGACGCCACGGACGGCGCCTTCCGCCTGCGCACCTTCACGGGCGGCCACTTCTACCTCAACGCGCGGCGCGACGCGGTGACCGCGGCCCTGGCCGAAGACCTGGCCGCGTTCACCCCGTCGGCCCGCGTATGACCGGCGGGTGACCGGCCACCCCGTTCCCCGTGCCACCGGATTGCGGAAATCCGGTGGCACGGCCCATGTCAGCCGGACTTGCGGCGGAAGGTGCGGCTCTGGCCGTTGGGGCCGCTGGAGCCCTTGATCTTCAGGCGGCCCTCGTGATGGGCCTGCTGGGAGCGGGCGTTGCGGGCCTTGCGTTCCAGGGCCTCGCGGAACTTCTCCTTGCCGTCGGGCTCCGCCTCGGCGGCCTGGTCTTCCGGGGTATCGGTCATGGTTGCCTCCTGGGCCCGGACGTGCGGATGTACTGCCGGAGCCCGTCAGTGTCGCAGCCGGGCCGGTACACGGCGACCCTTTTTTGGATCAAGGGCGCAATTCAGGAAACGGGCCCGAGGCCACCGGCTGGGACGCGGGGGCCCGCAGGACGGGCGAGCGCAGCCGGGTCACCGGGTCCCCGTCGGCCCGCAGCCCCGGGAGGTTCTCGGCGAGGGTGCGCAGCGCGCCGCGGGCGAGGGGTTCGACCAGGTGCGCGGAGAGACCGAAGTGCAGGTCGGCGCAGAGGCCGAGGGGCGGGGCGTCCGGCGCGGCCAGCGGATCGCGGTTGACGGCGGCGACGAGGAGCGTGACGCGGGCGCCCGGGGGGAGTTCGGTGCCGGCGAGGGTGAGGGCGGAGCGCGCGGCGCGGGTCTCCAGCCGGACGGGGGGCGCCGTGCGCAGGGCGTGTGCGACGGCCTCGCCGGCCCGTTCGGGGTCGGCGGCCAGGCGCCGCCAGCCGCCGGGTTCGTCGAGCAGCAGGCGGACGGCGTTGGCGATGAGGACGGCGGTGGGCTCGGCCGCGCTGAGCGCCATGACCGTCGCGGCGCGCACGCTGTCGGCGGTGGGGTCGTGGAGGGCCTCGCCCAGGAGTGCGGCCATGGCGGTCTCCGCGGCCTCGGCGGCCCGCGCCGTGGCGTGGGTCTGCGGGCACAGCGGGGCGTCGAGGATGTGGCGGCAGTCGGGCAGCAGCCGGGAGAACCGCTCGTGGGCGGCCTCGGGAAGGCCGAGCTGCTCGGCGAGGACGGGGCCGGTCAGCCGCCGGGCGAAGTCCTCGGCGAGGTCGAAGCGGTCGCCGAGCGCGGCCAGGAGCGTACGGGACCAGGTGCCGGCCCGCTTCTCCAGGCACGCGGCGTCCCGCGCCCACAGCAGGGGTCCGCCGAAGGCGGTGAGCGGGGCGAGCCGTGCGGCGGCGGCCCGGTCGAGGGTGAGGACGGCGCTGCGGAAGGGGGGCGGGTCCCCGCCGTGGGCCTCGAAGGCGGGGCCGGGGGCGTCGAAGGCGGGGTGGCCGGTCACTTCCCGGGCCACGGCCCGGTCGGCGGTGACCCAGGTGCCGGTCAGGGTGCTGCGGTGGAGCGGGCCGCGGGCGCGGACGGCCTCCTCGGCGGCGGTCGGCTCGCCGGTGCCGGCGCGCAGGACCAGGCCGTACGGGTCGGCTTCGAGCCCGGCGAACCACTGGGCGGCCCGGGTGAGCCGGTTCCTGCGGGCCCGGCGGGCGATGTCCCGGCCGGGGCCGTCGGCCAGCAGCTCGGAGCGCATGTCTCTCCTCGTCGTCGGTTGCGGATCACCGGTCCTCGCGGGTTCGGTCCACGCGGCCACGGGGTTCTCCGGCGCGGGCGCGGGACCGGGGCGGGGTGGGCTCCGGTGTCCGGTCGAGGAGGAGTCGGGGAGACGCCCGGGCCGGTGGGCCGGGGGTCGTCGGGGGGTGCGGGTGAACGGTCCGTCGCCCCTCGCAGCATGACATCCCGTCACGCGCCGGGGCACCGGGCGCGCGGGAGGCAGTGGTGTCGTACGTCGGCGCGCGAGGGCGCGGCCGTCCTCCCGCTCCGGGCACGAGCCCCGCGACGCGCGGCGCGCGCCGCCCCCGGCGCCGGCGGGCGGGCCGGGGCGGCGGCGGGCCGGGGCGGCGGGGCGTCCGTGCGGCGGCGAGGGCGGGGGCGTCCCGGTCAGGCGGCGGCGGGGGACGGCTCGGGGAGGGACTCGTACAGGCCCTGCTCGCGGGTGGCGAGGACGGCGAGTTCCCGGGCCAGTTCACGGAAGCCCTCGCTGGTGACGGCGGCGCGGTGCGCGGCGGTGTCCTCCCAGACGGAGAGCTCCACGAAGAAGTTGGCGGTGCCGACCAGCCGCAGGGTCTGGTGGCTGACGCAGCCGGGCTGGGCGCTGACGAAGCGGGTGAGGCGGTCCTTGGCGTCGAGGAAGCGTCCGAGGTCGCCGTGGACGTTCAGCTTGTTGACGAAGGTCACCATGACGGGCGCTCCTTTGACGGGGGTCGGTGGCAGGGCGGGAGAAGGGCGGGCGGCCGGCGCCGTCAGACGGTCGCCTCGGCGGCCGCGCGGGTGCGGACGCCGGTGCGCAGCACACCCCGTACGGGTTTGCCGACGGGGGTGCGCGGGACGGCGTCGATGGCCTCGACCCGCCGGATGCGCTCGTAGGGCGCGAGGCGTTCGTTGGCGCGTGCGGCGATCTCCTCCAGCACGGCCCCGGGGTCGGCCCCCGGGTCGCGCAGGACGACGCCGGCCCAGGTGACGGCCCCGTGCACGGGGTCGGGCCAGCCGACGACCGCGCATTCGGCGACCCGCGGGTCGGAGCAGACGACCCGCTCGACGGCGCTGGGCGAGACGAGTTCCCCGTCGTGGAGGAAGACGTCCCCGAGCCGGTCGACGAGGAACAGCTCCCCGTCCGGGCCGATCCGGCCGACGTCGCCGGTGGAGAACCAGCCGTCCGGGCCGGCGGGCGGCTCCTCGCGGCCGAGGTAGCCGGCCATCAGCTGCGGGCCGCGCACCTGCACCTCGCCGCTCTCGCCGGGGGCCAGCGGGACGCCGGTGTCGGGGTGGACGACACGGCATTCGGTGCCGGGCACGGGGGCGCCGACGGAGCCGCTGCTCATCGCGCCGTCGGGGCACTGGCAGTGGGTGAGCGGGGACAGCTCGGTCATGCCGTAGCCCTGGACGACGGGGACGCCGAGCCGCTCGGCGAGGGTGCGGGCGGCGGCCGGGTTGAGGGCGCTGCCGCCCGACAGGACGGCGGTCAGCCGGGGTCCGGCGGGCCGGGCGGGGGCGGCGCGCAGCCGCTCGTCGGCGGCCAGCAGGTGCAGGCGGGCGGGCAGCCCGTAGTAGTGGGTGGCGCCCGCCTCCGCCGCGAGGGCGAGGGAGACGAACGGGTCGGGGCCGGGGCACAGGACCTGGCAGGCGCCCGCGTAGACGGCCGAGTTGAGGTGCATCGGCTGGTACAGCGGCAGGTGGTTGAGGGTGACGGAGTCCTCACCGAGGCGGTGGGCGAGGGCCGTCTGGACGGCGTTGGCGACGAGGGCGCGGTGGGTCAGCCGGACGCCCTTGGGGCTGGCGGTGGTGCCCGTCGTGAACTGCACGCAGGCCTCCGCGTCGAGGTCCACGGCGACGGCCGCGCGGGGGGCGGCGGACCCGGCGGCGGCCGGGGCGACGGCGTCGAGTACGAGGTCCAGCGGGACGGCCGCGCCGGGGAGCGGGCCGGCCTCCTCGGCGCCGGTGACCAGCACCAGGGACAGGCTGTCCGGCTTGTCGGGCAGCGCGCACAGGGCCTCGGCGGCCGCCCGGGGCGCGAAGGCCAGCTCGGCGCCGGCGGCGGCGAGCACCTTGGCCGTGCGGGCCGGCGAGAGCAGCGGGTTGAGGACGACGACGGTGTTCCCGCTGCGCACGGTGGCGTAGTAGGCGGCGGCGAACTCGGCGTCGAGGGTGTTCACGACGGCCACGCGGGCCCCGCGCCGGCCCACCGAGCATTCCAGGTAGGCGGCGATCCGGTCGGCGCGGGCGTCGAGCTCGCCGAAGGTGAGCGTCTGCCCGCCCACGCGCAGCGCCGGGGCCCCGGGGGCCCGCAGCGCCGCGCGGCGCAGCAGCCCGTCCAGCGGCAGGTGCGGCAGTTCCGGAAGGTCGGGTGTCGGCACGGCTCTGCTCCCCTCTGCGCTGCGTCCCGGCGGGCGGCAGGGCCCTCCCACCGTCCGCCCCGGCGCTCGGAACCCGTCGGAAGACCGCTTGAGAGGCCCTAGACCCGTTTGCGGCCGGCGGCCGTGAGGGCCGCGGCGAGGTCGCGGTCGGTGGCGGCGACCGCGACCGGCGGACGGCCCCAGCCGTAGGCGGCGACCCGGCCCGCGACCTCGTGCGCGAGGTCCTCCGTGCCCGGGTAGCCGCCGATCACGACGGGCTCCCCGGCGGCCAGCGCGGGGGCCAGGGCGGTCAGGGCGGCCGTGGCCGCCGGGGCCACGGACAGCAGGGCCCGCCGTCCGCGCCGGCCGCGCGCGAGGCCGTCGTAGCAGTCCTCGGGCGCGCCGGGCGGCCGCAGCAGGCAGACCAGCCCCGCCCCGGGGGCGGCGGCCGCGCGCAGGGTGCGCGGGGCCGGGTCGGGGCGTGGTGCCGCCAGGGGCACGGGGGCCCCGTCGAGCAGCCGCAGCGCCTCGGAGACGGTGGCGTCGGGGCCGGCGGTGACCGGGAGGCCGCGCAGCAGGCAGGCGGTCTGCCAGAGGATCTCGGCGGCGTCGCCGTCGGCGATCCGGGTCCGGTCGTGGACGAGCGTCAGCCGCAGCCCGCCGTCCGCGTCGTGCCGGGCGGTGAGCGCCAGCGGCGTCCCGGTGTAGGCGTCGCAGGTCTCGGCCGCCCCGAAGCCGGTACCGGCGCCGGGGCCGGAGCCGAAGCCGGAGCCGGAGCCGAAGCCGGAGCCGCCATGCGCGGCGGAGGGCCCCGGGGACGGTTCCGGCGCCCCCGGTTCCGGCGCCCCCGGGGCGGGGGACGCCGGGGGCCGGCCGCCGGCCCCCGCCCACGCCGCCGCGGGTTCCCGGGGATCCGGCGACGGGAGGAACGTCAGCACCGACTCGGTGAGCGGCTCGTACGGGTCGCGGCCCGACCAGCGGTGGACCTGCCCGGCCGAGACCCACTCGTACGCGGTGAGGTCGACGGCCCGCCCGGTGAGGGTGCCGAGCAGCGCGGACAGGGCGGCGCCCGGGCGGACCTCCACGGCCACGGGCAGGGCGCCCAGCAGGGGCCCGGGCAGCCGGTCGGCCCCCTCCAGCGGGATGCCCCGGCCGGAGACGGCGGCGGCGAAGGCCACCGGGACCGGCCCGGCGGGCTCCTGCGGCCCGCCGTGCGCCCGGTACAGCAACAGCGCCCACACGGCCTGGAGGGCGGTGCTCTCGGCGGCGCCCCGGGCGGCGGCCCAGGAGCGCAGCCGGACCGCTTCGGCCGGGGTGAGGCGCTGGTGGGTGCGGCCGTACCCGCGCTGGTGGGTGGGGCGGCCCCGGTCGCCGGCCGGGAGGGTGGCGGAGCCGGCGGGCGGGGCGGCGTCGGCCCAGTACGCGCGGGCGGGGCCCTGGTCCCGGGCGCCGATCCACTGGAGGTGGTCGCGCAGGTCGGGCCGGCGCTCGCCGCCCCGGCGGCGGCCGTCGGCGGCGTGGGCCCGGTGGAAGGCGTCCACGAGCCGGCCGGCGCTGACGGGGTCGAGGAAGGCGCGGTGGTAGGTGAGCAGGACCCGGGCGGAGCCGCCGGGCTCCTCCAGGAGGGCGATCCGCAGCGGGTCGGGCCGGGTCAGGTCGAACTCGCGCATCCGCTCGGCGGCGAGCAGGGCCTCCCAGTCGGCGCCGCCGGGGTGGTGGCGGACGATCAGCGGTCCGGCGGCCGGGTGGACGGCGAAGCCGGGCGGGCCGGCACCGGCACCGGCCGGGGCGAGCGCGGTGCGCAGGACCGTCTCCTGGTCGGTGACGGCCTGCCAGGCCCGGGTGAACCGCTCGGTGTCGAGCGGTCCGGGCAGCCGCCAGTGCAGCTGCCCGGTGTGCAGGCCCCGGCCCGGGTGGGTGAGGCCGTCGAGGAGGACGTCGACCTGGAGGGGGGTGGCGGGGTGGCTGCGCGGCCGGGGTGCGGCGAGGGCCCGGTGCGCCGGGGCCGGGCGGGGGCCGTCGCCGGGGCGGCCGGTCACCGCCTCGCGCTCAGCGTCGGGACGGCGGTCTCCGCGTGCCGCCGCGCGAGGTGCAGGACGCGGGTACAGACGCCGCCCAGGCTGCGGCGCACGTGGTCGCGGGCCTGGGCGAGGTCGGCGCCCGGGCCGAGGACCGGTTCGATGTCCTCGGCGCTCAGCAGGACGCGGTGGCTGGCGACGGCGGTGACGCCGGTCTCGTCCGGGTCCACCGACCATTCGCCGGTGTGCGCGGCGAGCAGCCGGGGGGTGCGGGTCCGCTTGTAGACGATCCGGCCGGCGTGCGGGAGGCAGACGCGTACGGACTCGGCGCTCTCGGCGGTGCCGTCGGCGGCGAGGGTGTCCAGGGTCAGCCGCTGGACACCCGTGCGGTCCTCGGCCACGTGTGCCCGGGTGATCTCGGGCAGGTGCACGGGCCAGTCGGCGGCCCGGTACAGGAAGTCGTAGACCAGCTCGGGGGGTCCCTGGACGCGTACGGAGTCCTCGAAGGACAGCAGGAGGCCGTCCAGGTCGGACCACTGCTCGGCGGTCCGCTTCAGCTGCTCCAGTTCGGCGTGGCTGTTGTGGTCGGTGGCCTCGGCCAGCCACCGGGCGCCGGCCCGGTCCCGCTGCGCCACCGCGAACCGGTGGTGCAGGGTCAGGCGGGAGCGTCCGCCGGCCAGTTCGGCGGCCTCCCAGCGGCCGCTGAGGGCGGTGGCCGGGGGCGCCGGGACCTCCTGGTGGAAGTCGATGGTCCGCCGCGCGGGGTCCAGGGAGCGGCGGGACACCCAGGACGTGACGGTCCCGCCGGCGGTCGCCCACATCCCGAACCGGTCGTTGGTCCCGTCGAAGTCCAGCCGTTCCACGTGGATGCTGGGCGGGACGAACAGCGGCCACTGGGTCGTGTCCGCGATCAGCGCGTAGACCACGCCCGCGGGGGCGGCCACGTCCACCGAGTACGACGTGTGCTGCACACGCTCACCTGACATCGGCTCACACCTCTCTGCCTCGGCTCACCAACTTCGCGCGGGCCGGCGGAGGTGCGCTCGAAGGGCCCTGGATCCCGGCTGCACCGGTCGTCCACGGCCTCTCGGGAGGTCTTGCGCGGGCGTGCGGGGGCCGCGTAGGGGCCGCGTGCGCCCGCGCGGGGGACCGCGTACGGACCCCGCGAAAACGCGTCAGAGGGAGGCTTCGGCCGCCGCCCGCAGGCGCAGTTCCCGGCGCAGGCCGCGCCGCTCGGGCTTGCCGGCGGGGGTGCGGGGCACGGCGCCGAGGACCTCGACCCGGCGGATCTGCTCGTGCGGGCCGAGCTGTTCGTTGGCCGTCTCGGCGATCGAGTCGAGGACGTCGAGCAGCCCCGGCGCGGTCGGGTCGTTCAGGACGAGCCCGAGCCAGACGACGGCTCCGTGGATCGGGTGGGGCCAGCCGACGACGACGCAGTCGGCGACCCGGGGGTCGGCGGCGAGGACGGATTCGACGGCGGTGGGTGAGACGAGTTCGCCGTCGTGGGTGAAGACGTCGTCGAGGCGGTCGACGAGGTACAGCTCCCCGTCCGGGCCGATGCGGCCGACGTCGCGGGTGGAGAACCAGCCGTCCTCCCCGGTGGGCGGCCCGCTCTCGCCGAGGTAGCCGGCCATCAGCTGGGGCCCGCTCAGCTGCACCTCCCCGGTCTCGCCGGGCGCGAGCGGGACGCCGGTGCCGGGGCGGACGACGCGGCAGGAGGTGCCGGGGACGGGGGTGCCCACGGAGCCGGTGCCGGAGGTGTCCTCGCCGGGGCGCTGGGAGTGGGTGAGCGGGGCGAGTTCGACCAGGCCGTAGCCCTGGAGGACGGGGACGCCGAGCCGCTGCGAGAGCAGCCGGGCGTCGGCGGGGGCGAGGGCGCTGCCGCCGGAGAGGACGGCGGTGAGCCGGTCGAGGGCGGACCGGGCGGGGAGCGGGAAGCCGGGCAGCTCCCCGGCGCCGGGCAGCTCGCCGTGGCGCAGGTCGGAGGCGAGCTGGTGGAGCCGGGCGGGCAGCGAGTAGAGGTGGGTGGCGCCGGTCCGGGCGGCCAGGGCGAGGGCGGCGGCCGGGCGCGGGGCGGGGCACAGCACCTGGCAGGCGCCCGCGAGGACGGCCGAGTTGAGGTGCATCGGCTGGTAGAGCGGCAGGTGGTTGAGGGTGACGGAGGCGGAGTCGAGGCGGTGGGCGGCGGCCGTCTGCGCGGCGTTGGCGAGCAGGTTGCGGTGGGTCAGCCGGACGCCCTTGGGCCGGCCGGTCGTGCCGGTGGTGAACTGCACGCACACCACGGCGTCCGGGTCGAGGGGGGACTCCGGGCGCGGGCCGTCCTGCGGGGCGCGGTCCAGGACGACGGAGAGCGGCAGGGCGTCGGCGGGCACGATCCCGTCGGGCGCGTCGGTGACGACGACCTCGCGCAGCAGGGGCAGCCGGTCGGCGGTCTTGACGAGCTGCTCGGCGGCGGCGGTGGGAAGGAAGGCGATCTCGACGTCGGCCAGTTCGCACACCCGGCGCAGTCCGGCCGCCCGGATCAGGGGGTTGAGGAGGACGACGGTGTTGCCGCTGCGGATGGTGCCGTAGTAGGCGGCGGCGAACTCGGCGTCGAGGGTGTTGGCGACGCCGACGCGGGCCCCGCGCCGGCCGAGGGCGTCCTCGAGGTAGGCGGCGAACCGGTCGGCCCGCGCGTCGAGTTCGGCGTAGCTCCACATACCGTGGGGGGTGCGGATCGCGCAGGCGGCGGGGTCGCGTTCGGCGGCCCGGCGCAGCAGTCCGTCGAGCGGCAGTTCCCTGCGGCGGGTCCGTTGCGGGCGGCTGAGGCGGTAGATCGGCACGGCGCGTCCTCCTGATCGGGCTGACCCGTGGATCGCGGATCCTGTTCGCTGGTCCTGTTCCCTGATCCCGACGCATCACGGTCCGCACCTCCGGTTGAGGGCGCTTCGAAGGGGACTCGACCCGGTCTCCTTCGAGCGTTCCTCCGGCCGGTCTCGAACCCGGGGGCCCAGCCTTCCTGCACGCGCGTCGTCAGACCCGCACGTCCGGCGCCGCCCAAGCCCTCCGTCGCAAGGGAAGTCACGTGGACGAGATCGTCGAGGCACTGCTCTCCGAGGACACCCGGCCGGAGGACTTCGGGGCGCTCGCGCTGCCGGAGGCGTACCGGGGAAACGTGGTGCGCCGGGACGAGACGGACATGTTCGCGGGCATGGCGTCGGCGGAGAAGGACCCGCGCAAGTCCCTGCACCTCCAGGAGGTGCCGACGCCCGAGCCGGGTCCGGGCGAGGCGCTGGTCGCGGTGATGGCGAGCGCGATCAACTACAACACCGTGTGGAGTTCGATCTTCGAGCCGCTGCCGACGTTCGGGTTCCTGGAGCGCTACGGCCGCCTCTCGGAGCTCACCCGCCGCCACGACCTGCCGTACCACGTGCTGGGTTCGGACCTGGCCGGGGTGGTGCTGCGCACGGGCCCGGGCGTCAACCGCTGGAAGGCGGGCGACCGGGTCGTGGCGCACTGCCTGTCGGTGGAGCTGGAGTCAGCGGAGGGGCACGGGGACACGATGCTCGACCCGGAGCAGCGGATCTGGGGCTTCGAGACCAACTTCGGCGGCCTGGCGGAGCTGGCTCTCGTCAAGTCCAACCAGCTGATGCCCAAGCCGGAGCACCTGACGTGGGAGGAGGCCGCCTCGCCGGGCCTGGTGAACTCCACGGCCTACCGCCAGCTGGTCTCGCGCAACGGCGCCGGCATGAAACAGGGCGACAACGTCCTGATCTGGGGGGCCAGCGGCGGCCTGGGCTCGTACGCGACGCAGCTGGCGCTGGCCGGCGGCGCCAACCCGGTCTGCGTGGTGTCCTCCCCGGAGAAGGCGGAGATCTGCCGGGCCATGGGCGCGGAGGCGGTGATCGACCGCAGCGCGGAGGGCTACCGGTTCTGGAAGGACGAGGACACCCAGGACCCGCGCGAGTGGAAGCGCTTCGGTTCGAGGATCCGGGAGCTGACCGGCGGGGAGGACGTGGACATCGTCTTCGAGCACCCGGGCCGGGAGACCTTCGGCGCGAGCGTGTACGTCGCGCGCAAGGGCGGCACGGTCGTCACCTGCGCCTCCACCTCGGGGTTCCGGCACGAGTACGACAACCGCTACCTGTGGATGTCGCTGAAGCGGATCATCGGCTCGCACTTTGCGAACTACCGGGAGGCCTGGGAGGCGAACCGCCTGGTGGCCAAGGGGCGGATCCACCCCACCCTCTCGAAGGTCTACCCGCTGGAGCAGACCGGGCAGGCCGCGTACGACGTCCACCGCAACCTGCACCACGGCAAGGTCGGCGTCCTCGCGCTGGCCCCGCGGGAGGGCCTGGGCGTCCGGGACCACGAACTGCGCGCCCGGCACCTGGGGGCGATCGACCGGTTCCGGCGGTGACGGGGGCGCCGGGCGTTAACGCCGTTAAGGCCATTGACGCCATTAACGCCGTTAACCGTTAACGCCGTTAACGCCCGGGGAAGGCCTGGGGATGACCCCGCAGGCGCGGCGCGCGGCCGGAAACGGAACCCGGGTTTGCATGATCATGCATAAGCCTGCATACTCATCCCATGTCTAAGGTCCTCACCTCCCTTCCCGTCGGCGAGCGCGTCGGCATCGCCTTCTCCGGCGGACTCGACACCTCCGTCGCGGTCGCGTGGATGCGCGACAAGGGCGCCGTCCCGTGCACCTACACCGCCGACATCGGCCAGTACGACGAGCCCGACATCGCCTCGGTGCCCGGGCGCGCCCAGGCCTACGGCGCCGAGGTCGCGCGCCTGGTCGACTGCCGCGCGGCGCTGGTCGAAGAGGGCCTGGCCGCACTGACCTGCGGCGCGTTCCACATCCGCTCCGGCGGGCGCGCCTACTTCAACACCACCCCGCTCGGCCGCGCGGTCACCGGCACCCTGCTGGTCCGCGCGATGCTCGAGGACGACGTCCAGATCTGGGGCGACGGCTCGACCTTCAAGGGCAACGACATCGAGCGGTTCTACCGCTACGGCCTGCTCGCCAACCCGCACCTGCGGATCTACAAGCCCTGGCTGGACGCGGCCTTCGTCACCGAGCTCGGCGGCCGCAAGGAGATGTCGGAGTGGCTGCTCGCCCACGGCCTCCCCTACCGGGACAGCACGGAGAAGGCGTACTCCACCGACGCCAACATCTGGGGCGCCACGCACGAGGCCAAGACCCTGGAGCACCTGGACACGGGTCTGGAGACCGTCGAGCCGATCATGGGCGTCCGGTTCTGGGACCCCTCGGTCGACATCGACACCGAGGACGTGACCATCGGCTTCGAGCAGGGCCGGCCCGTCACGATCAACGGCAAGCAGTTCGCCTCCGCGGTCGACCTGGTCATGGAGGCCAACGCCATCGGCGGCCGGCACGGCATGGGCATGTCGGACCAGATCGAGAACCGGATCATCGAGGCGAAGAGCCGCGGCATCTACGAGGCGCCCGGCATGGCCCTGCTGCACGCCGCCTACGAGCGCCTGGTCAACGCCATCCACAACGAGGACACCCTCGCCCAGTACCACAACGAGGGCCGCCGCCTCGGCCGGCTCATGTACGAGGGCCGCTGGCTGGACCCGCAGGCCCTCATGGTCCGCGAGTCCCTCCAGCGCTGGGTCGGCGCGGCCGTCACCGGCGAGGTGACCCTGCGGCTGCGGCGCGGCGAGGACTACTCGATCCTCGACACCCAGGGCCCGGCGTTCAGCTACCACCCGGACAAGCTGTCCATGGAGCGCACCGAGGACTCGGCCTTCGGCCCGGTGGACCGCATCGGCCAGCTGACCATGCGCAACCTCGACATCGCCGACTCCCGCGCCAAGCTGGAGCAGTACGCGGTGCTCGGCCTCATCGGCAGCGGCAGCCCCGCCGTCGGCGCCGCCCAGGCGGCCGCGACCGGGCTGATCGGCACCATGCCGGAGATGCCCGGGGGCGGCGCCGAGGCCATCGCCTCGCGCGGCGAGGTCTCCGCGGACGAGGAGCTGCTGGACCGCGCCGCGATGGAGTCCGGCACCGACTAGTCCGGGACCGGCCCGGTCCGGGGTCCGCGACCGGCTCGGTCCGGAACCGGCTCGGTCCGGAACCACCCGGCGGGTACCCCGCCGACTGCCCGTCCGCACCGCCGTCAGGCGGCGCAGGCGGGCAGTCCGCCGTGGTACTCGACCATCTCGCGGAACAGGGTCTCCACGTCGAGCCGGTGCCCCGGCGGGGCGCCCGCCGCCTCGGCGTAGGCCCGGTGCAGGTTGGGCACGAGCCGCTCGGCGTCCAGCAGCCCGGCGTACGGGCCGAGGTCCGCCTCCCGGGCGGCCTCCAGCGGGGTCAGCCCCGCCGCTGCGCCCTCCCCGGCCAGCCGCTGCACCCGGCGCAGGTAGCCGGCGGTGGCGTCGAGCAGCTCGGGCCCGCCGACCGGCCCGTGGCCGGTGACGACGGTCTGGGGGCCGAGGGCCCGCAGCCGCTCGACGACGGCGAGCGAGCCCGAGACCGAGCCGGTCAGGCAGAACGGCGTGACCCCGGACATCACGATGTCCCCGGTGAACAGCACCCGCTGCTCCGGCAGCCACACCACCGTGTCCCCGGCCGTGTGGGCGATGCCCGGGTGGATCAGCTCCACCGGGAACTCCCCCGGCCACAGGGTGATCCGGTCGCGGTAGGTCAGCCCGGGCAGCTCCACGCGGACCTCGCCCCAGGCGACGTCCGGCCACAGCCCGGTCAGGTGCAGTCCGGCGAGGGCCATCTCGGCCCGCGCCTCCTCGTGGGCGACGACCAGCGCCCGGTCCGCGAAGAACCGGTTGCCGAACGTGTGGTCTCCGTGCGCGTGGGTGTTCACCACGAAGCGCGGGGCGTACGGGGTGACCCGCGCGACCGCCTCCTTCAGGGCCCGCGTACGGGCCTCGGTGGCGGCCGTGTCGATCAGCACGGGCCGGCCACCGCCCGGGGCGATCAGCCCCGCGTTGTTGAGGCACCAGCCGCCGTCGGGCTGGAGGTGGGCCCAGACGTGCTCGGCCACCTCCAGCATGCGGGGCCCACCGCCGCCGGCGCTCACCGGCCCCTGACCACCATGGCCGCGTTGAAGCCGCCCCGGCCCCGCGCCAGGACCAGCGCCGTGCGCAGCCGGCCGGGCCGGCGTACCTCGGTCACCAGGTCGACGGGACAGTCGGCGGCGGCCGGCCCGGTGTGCACGGTCGGGGGGATCACCCCGTCGCGCAGCGAGAGCAGGGCCGCGGCCAGGTCGAGGGAGGCGCCGCCCGCGGCGAGCCGGCCCGTCATCGTCTTGGGCGCGGTGACCGGGACCCCGTACGCCCCGAAGAGCTCGGTGAGGGCCTCGGCCTCGGCGCGGTCGGCCTCGCGCCGGCCGGCCGCGTCGGCGAAGACCACGTCCACGTCGGCGGGGGCCAGCCCGGCCTCGCGCAGCGCCAGCGCGGCGGCGTCGCGCAGCCGGGGGGCACCGCCGGAGCCGGGCGGGGGGTCGAAGGTGGCCGCGTACCCGGCGACCTCGCCGTAGGGCCGGGCGCCGCGCTCGCGGGCGGCGGCCGCGTCCTCCAGGACGAGCAGGGCCCCGCCCTCGCCGACGACGTGCCCGCCGGCCTCCTCGGAGAAGGGCAGGTAGGCGCGCTCGGGGTCCTCGGAGGTGCTGAGCTCGCCGGAGGCCAGGTGGGCGGCCCAGCCCCAGGGGCACAGGGAGGAGTCCATGCCGCCGGTGACGACCAGCCGGATGCCCTTGCGGAGCTGGCGGCGGGCCTGGGCGACGGCGTCGAGCCCGCCGGCCTGCTCGCTGACGAGGACGCTGTTGGGGCCGCGCATGCCGTTCTTGATGGAGATCTGGCCGCTGTTGACGGCGTAGAACCAGGCGAAGGACTGGTACGCGCTGACGTACTGGCCGCCCTTGCTCCACAGGGCCTGGAGCTCGCGCTGGCCGAACTCGTAGCCGCCCGCCGAGCTGGCGGTGATCACTCCGGCGGCGTAGTCGGGCAGCTCGGCCGGGTCCACGCCGGCGTCGGCGAGGGCCTCGTCGGCGGCGGTGAGGGCGAGCCGGGTGACCTGGTCGGTCTGCGGCAGCAGCCGGCCGGGCAGGTGCCGGGCGGGGTCGAAGCCGGGGACCTCGCCGGCCAGCTTCGCCGGGTACTGGGCGACGTCGAACCGGGTGAGCGGGCGGATGCCGCTCTCGCCGCGCAGGACCGCGCCCCACCACGCCTCGGTACCCAGGCCGTTCGGGGCGGCGACGCCGATCCCCGTGATCACGGGGGCGGCGGAGGCCGCCGCCGAGACCGTGTCCATGGGGGCGGGGACGGGGGCGACTGCGGTCTGCGTGCTCATGCTGCGGCTCCCAGGCGCGGGCGGGTGAGGATCATGGCGCTCTGGAAGCCGCCGAAGCCGCTGCCGACGCTGAGGACGGTGTCCGTGCGGTGCTCGCGGGCGGTCAGCGGGATGTAGTCCAGGTCGCAGCCGGGGTCGGGGTGGTGCAGGTTCGCGGTCGGCGGGACCGTGTTGTGCTCGATGGCCAGGGCGCTGGCGGCCACCTCCAGGGAGCCGATGGCGCCCAGCGAGTGCCCGATCATCGACTTGATGGAGCTGACGGGGACCTCGTAGGCGTGCTGTCCGAGGCTGCGCTTGAAGGCGGCGGTCTCGTGCCGGTCGTTCTGCTTGGTGCCGGAGCCGTGCGCGTTGACGTAGTCGACGGCGGTGGCGGGCAGGCGGGCCTCGTCGAGGGCGACGGTGATGGCCTCGGCCATCTCGCGGCCCTCGGCCTTCAGGCCGGTCATGTGGTAGGCGTTGCCCCGGCTGGCGAACCCGGCGATCTCGGCGTAGACGTGGGCGCCGCGCCGGCGGGCGCTCTCCAGCTCCTCCAGGACGAGGATCGCCGAGCCCTCCCCGAGGACGAACCCGTTGCGGGTGGCGTCGAAGGGGCGGGAGGCGGTCTCCGGGTGGTCGTTGCTGGGCGAGGTGGCCTTGATGGCGTCGAAGCAGGCCACGGTGATCGGCGAGATCGGGGCCTCGGTGGCGCCGGTGACCATCACGTCGGCGCTGCCCTCGCGGATCAGCTCCACGGCGTGCCCGATGGAGTCCAGGCCCGAGGTGCAGCCGGTGGAGACCATGGAGACGGGGCCCTGGGCGCCGACCCGCCAGGCCACCTCGGCCGCCATCGAACTGGGCACGAAGTAGTCGAACAGGTGCGGTACGGCGAGGGTGTGGTCCACCTGCCAGGTGGAGCCGCCGCCGCTGACCGCGTTGTACTCGGTGTCCAGGCCGGTGGTGCAGCCGACGGCGCTGCCCAGGGTGACGCCGGTGCGCGTGGGGTCCAGGGCGGCGGTGTCGAGACCGCTGTCGCGGACCGCCTCGGCGGCGCTGACCAGCGCGAACTGGGCGGCCCGGTCGAGGCGGGCGGCCTCCTCGGGGGTGAAGCCGTGGGCGAGCGGGTCGAAGTCGGCCTCGGCGGCGATCCGCGAGCGGAAGCCGGAGGCGTCGAAGAGGCTGATGGCCCGGGTCGCGGTCCGCCCGGAGGTGAGCCTGGCCCAGTACGCCTTGGTGCCCACTCCCCCGGGTGCGACCACGCCGATCCCGGTGATGACGACGCGTCGGTTCATGGGGTGTCCTTCACGGTGAGTCCTTCGTCGGTACGGTCGGCGAGGCGGGACCGCACGGACCTGCGCAGCGCGTCGATGACGGTGGCCACGTCCCCGTCGCTGAGGCCGGGGTGCAGGGGCAGCCGCACGGTGCGGTCCACCGCCCAGTCGCAGGAGGGCAGCGGGGGCGCCGGGGGCTCCCCCTCGGCGCGGAACCGGTGCAGGGGGGCGTGGTGGGAGGTCGTGTAGATCTCCTCGGCCAGCAGGTCGGCGACGACCCCGTCCTTGATCGCGGGGTCGAGCTGCACCCAGTACAGGCAGTCCGTGGACTCGTGGCCCCCGGGCAGCGGCGGGGGCGTCAGCAGCCCCTCGGTGCCGGCCAGCTCGCGGTCGTAGCGGGCGGCGATCTCGCGGCGCCGCGCGACCATCTCGGGGAGCCGGCGCAGCTGTACGGAGCCGATGGCGGCGGTGAGGTCGTTCCCGGCGATCCCGCGCCCGTACTCGGGCAGGTCCGGCTCGCCGGGCAGGGTGGCGTGGCCGAAGCCGCTGGCGCGGACCAGGCCGCGCCGGGCGAGGAGGCGGGTGCGGGCGGCCCGTTCGGGGTCCTTCGCGTAGACCATGCCGCCGTCGCCGGTGACCAGCACCCGGCCCGGGTCGAAGCTCCACACGGCGAGGTCGCCGAAGGTGCCGGCGGGCGAGCCGTCGACGCGGGAGGCCACGGCGCAGGCGCCGTCCTCGATCAGGGTGAGGCCCAGCTCCCGGCAGCGCGCAGCGATGCGGACGACGTCGCCGGTGCGGCCGCCGTAGTGGAGGAAGAGGACCGCGCGGGTGCGGTCGCCGAGGGCCGCCTCGACGTCCTCCAGGGACGGGTTGAGGGTGCGGCGGTCGACGTCGCAGAAGACGGGACGGCCGCCGCGTCCGGCCACGGCCTCGGCGGTGGCGGGCAGGCCCAGGGAGGGCAGGACCACCTCGTCGCCCGGCTGGAGGTCGAGGGTCTCGACGGCCAGGTGCAGGGCGGTCGTGCCGGAGCTGGTGAACACGACGTGGTCGGGCTCGATGCCCAGGTGCTCGGCGAAGGCCGTCTCGAAGGCCCGGGTGCGCCGTCCGCTGCCCAGCCTGCGGTCGTGGAACACCCCGGCGACCGCGTCGAGTTCCTCCGCCCCGACCTGGGGCTGAAACAAGTTGATCATGGTCGCCTCTCGCGTGCGGGTGTCTCCCCGATCTTGTCGACCACCGCTAGACACCCGATGGAGGGCCGGTGGTCCCCCCCGGTCGCGGGAGCCGGTCCGAGCGGCTTCGAGTACCCCTCCATCGCGGTGACGGATCCTCCGCGTGCGCCACCCGTCGATTCACCGAGGAGTTCTCATGCCCGACCAGGCCCAGGTTCAGGACCAGACCAAGCGCGTCGCCGTCGTCACCGGAGCGACCAGCGGTATCGGCCTGGAAGCGGCCCGCACCCTGGCCGCGCAGGGGCACCGCGTGTTCATCGGCGCCCGGGACGCCGACAACGTGGCCCGCACCGTCAAGGAGCTCACCGCCGAGGGCCTGGAGGTCGACGGCGCGAGCGTGGACGTGCGCAGCGGCGAGGGCGTCAAGGCCTGGGTCGAGGCCGCCGTGGAGCGGTTCGGGACCATCGACGTGGTGGTCAACAACGCCGGCCGCTCGGGCGGCGGCGTCACCGCCGACATCGCCGACGAGCTCTGGTACGACGTCATCGAGACCAACCTCAACAGCGTCTTCCGCGTCACCCGCGAGGTCCTGAACACCGGCGGCATGCGCGCCAAGAACCGCGGCCGCATCATCAACATCGCCTCCACCGCCGGCAAGCAGGGCGTGGTCCTGGGCGCCCCCTACTCGGCGTCCAAGCACGGCGTGGTGGGCTTCACCAAGGCGCTGGGCAACGAGCTGGCCCCGACGGGCATCACCGTCAACGCCGTCTGCCCCGGCTACGTCGAGACGCCGATGGCCGAGCGGGTCCGCCAGGGCTACGCGGCCGCGTACGAGACCACCGAGGAGGCCGTGCTGGAGAAGTTCCAGGCCAAGATCCCCCTCGGCCGCTACTCCACCCCGCAGGAGGTCGCCGGGCTGGTGGGCTACCTGGCCTCCGACACCGCCGCCTCCATCACCTCGCAGGCCCTCAACGTCTGCGGCGGCCTCGGCAACTTCTGAGCCGCCCGCCCGCCCGACCACGTATGCCCGCACGCCCCCGTACGCCCCCGTACGCCCGCACGACCCCGAATCCGAGGAGCAAGACCATGCCGCAGCCCGGCCTGCGTGAAGTGGAGCACGAGATCACGGTCTCGGCCCCGGCCGACGCCGTGTACCGGTTGATCGCCGAGGTCCGCAACTGGCCGCGGATCTTCCCCCCGACCATCTACGTGGACCACGTCCCGCAGGGCGGGAACGAGGAGCGCATCCGGATCTGGGCCACCGCCAACGGCGAGCCCAAGAACTGGACCTCCCGCCGCACCCTGGACCCGGAGAAGCTGACGATCACCTTCCGCCAGGAGGTCCCGGCTCCCCCGGTCGCCGCGATGGGCGGCACGTGGATCATCGAGCCGCTCTCCGAGGGCGAGTCCCGGGTGCGCCTGCTGCACGACTACCGGGCCGAGGACGACGACCCGGCGAAGCTGGAGTGGATCGACCGGGCCGTGGACCGCAACTCGCGCTCGGAACTGGCCGCCCTCAAGACCAACGTCGAGCACGCCCACGCCACCGAGGACCTGACGTTCTCCTTCGAGGACACGGTCCGCGTCGAGGGCTCCGCCAAGGACGTCTACGACTTCGTCAACGAGGCGGACCTGTGGCCCGAGCGGCTGCCGCACGTGGCGGTCGTCCGGCTCACCGAGGACACGCCGGGCCTCCAGGAACTGGAGATGGACACCCGGGCCAAGGACGGCTCCGTCCACACCACCAAGTCCTACCGGGTGACGTTCCCGGACGAGCGGATCGCCTACAAGCAGACGACGCTGCCGGCGCTGATGAGCCTGCACACCGGCTACTGGACCTTCGCCGAGGACGGCGAGGGCGGCGTGTCCGCCTCCTCCCAGCACACGGTGACGATCAACACCGCCAACATCGCCCGGATCCTGGGCCCCGAGGCCACGGTCGAGGACGCCAAGGCGTACGTGCGCACGGCACTCAGCACCAACAGCACCGCCACCCTCAACCACGCCAAGGCCTTCGCCGAGCAGCGGGCCCGTCGATGACGCGGGGGACGCCTCGGGTCTGGTTCGTCACCGGTGCCTCCCGGGGCCTGGGACGGGCGGTCGCCGAGGTCGTCCTGGAGGCCGGGGACACCGTGGTCGCCACGGCCCGCCGCGTCGAGGCGCTCGGCGGGCTCGTCGAGCGCTTCGGCGCGCGGGTCCTGCCCATGACCCTGGACGTCACCGACCGCGCGGCGGTCTTCGCCACCGTGGCCGAGGCCGGGGAGCGGGCCGGGCGGATCGACGTCCTGCTGAACAACGCGGGGTACGGGCTGGCCGGAGCGGTGGAGGAGGTCACCGAACGGCAGGTCCGCGACCAGTTCGACGTGAACTTCCTCGGCGCCCTGTGGACCACCCAGGCCGTACTCCCGCTGATGCGCCGCCAGGGCTCGGGCCACCTCCTCCAGATGTCCAGCATCGCGGGCGTGACCACGTACCCGAACCTGGGCATGTACTGCGCCAGCAAATGGGCCCTGGAGGCGATGGGCGAGACCCTGGCCCAGGAGGTGGCCGGCTTCGGGATCAAGGTCACCCTGATCGAGGCGGGCGAGTTCCGCACCGACTGGAGCGCGAGCTCCCTGGTCCGGGCCACGCCCAAGACCGCCTACGACGCCGTACTGGCCAAGCGCCGGCACGGCCTCTCGGGCGCCTTCGCCCACCTCCAGCCCGGCGACCCCCGCCGGGCCGGGGTGGCCCTCCTGAAACTCCTGGAGGCCGAGAACCCCCCGCTCCGCGTCCTCCTGGGCACCACGGCGGCCGACCGCGCCCCGGCAGCCCTCCACGAACGCCTGACCACCTGGGCCCAATGGGCCCCCCTGGCCCCAACGACGGACTTCCCGCCGGCGTAGACCGTTTCCTTCACAGCGATCGGTTACGGCCTTGGGCCTCCTTCGTCCATGGCACGGGCCGGGCGGCGTCTGCCAGGGGTGCAACAGGGCGGGCCCCTGCAAGGTCCCGCATCCGCTGCCGGATTCCGGCCTCCTGCTCCCGCCGGGCGGGAGGCAGTTCCCCCTGGCTCGCTTCCCGCAGCCGCAGCTGGGTGGCAGCGAAGGCCTCGCTCTCGGCCGCCGTCCAGGGCCGAGTCCGCTCCGCTTCGAGGGCTTGCGCCAGGCGGGGAGGGCCGGACCATGCGCCGGAGCCGTCGACCGTGTTGCTGTATCGCGGCTTTCCTTCGCCCCGTCGGTGGACACCGGCTACGTGGGCCAGGACGCCGCCGTCGACACGGTCGGCCAGCTCGAGAATGCCGCGGTAGGACTCGTCGGCGTTGGACTGCACCGTGAGCCGTCCCTGACCCCGGTCGGCGAGTTGCTCGAAGTACCGGTTGACGATCCCCTGGTCACTCATCGCTTTGGGAACGCCCATGAAAAGCGCTTCGACACGGGCACCGGCGCCGCGGTAGGCAAGCATCTTGTCCTCCACGGCCTGTGCGTTCTGGGAGGTCTCCTGGATGATCGCATGCAGCTTGTGGGAGCGGACGTACTCCTCCGCCTGCGCCATCCACGCACGGCCGTCCGCCCGGGTGTAGGCGGCCATGAGGGTGTCGTCCTGCGCCATGAGGGCTTCGTAGGACGGGTGGTAGGGCTTGTAGAGGTCGCTGTCGACGTCCACGAACCCACCACGCCGGTCAAGGATTCGAGCCACCTCTTCCGTCAGGCGGCTCTTTCCGGCGCCGGGCTGGCCGATGAGGAACACCACGGTGGGCGTCCCCTGCGGCACGCGTCCCTCCAGGAGTTCGGGAACGATCCCCTCCAGGAAGATCCTCCGGTTCTCGGCCTCTGATAACCGGTAGCGCCCGACTTCGTTTGGGTCGGTCACGCGATGCCGTCCCTGATGTCGCGGGCAAGCTGCGCATAGTGCCGACGCGCGGCGGCGATCTGCTCACGATCGCCGGAGCGCAGCGCCTCACGCTCGCGGGCGAGCCGGAACTGGGCCGCGTGCGCCTGCTCGATGACGGCTTGGTCCGGCTCGGCCTTGGCCTCTTGCGCGGCGATCAGCGCGCTGTAGGCGCCGACGGCCCCGTTCACCGCTTCGATCGCCGCCTCGTAGGCGGCCGTCTCCTCATTCGACCATGCGTAGGACTCCAGCTGGTGCGTGATGGGAATGCCGTCGTCGGGTCCGGCCATGGTCGTTCCTCTTTCCTCGCTGGGGGTCTACTCCTCCCAGCAGTGTGCCCAACGTGCCAGTGCACGTGCGAGGTTCGTCCTGGCCTTCAGGACGGGCTCCATGGTCCCGTTCTCCGGGGTCTCCACGGCGAGCACGACCCGCACGCGGTAGCGCCCTGCAGACCCCGGAGCCACTCAGAGCCCTCAGAGCCCGGCCGCGGTGCGGAGGGCTTCGGTGCGGTCGGTGCGTTCCCAGGTGAAGTCGGGGAGTTCGCGGCCGAAGTGGCCGTACGCGGCGGTCTGCGCGTAGATGGGCCGCAGCAGGTCCAGGTCGCGGATGATGGCCGCCGGGCGGAGGTCGAAGACCTCGGTGATGGCCTCCTCGATCCTGCGGGCGTCGACCGTGGCGGTGCCGAAGGTCTCCACGAACAGGCCGACGGGCTCGGCCTTGCCGATCGCGTACGCGACCTGCACCTCGCAGCGCGAGGCCAGACCGGCGGCGACCACGTTCTTGGCCACCCACCGCATCGCGTACGCCGCGCTGCGGTCCACCTTCGACGGGTCCTTGCCCGAGAACGCGCCGCCACCGTGGCGGGCCATGCCGCCGTACGTGTCGATGATGATCTTGCGGCCGGTCAGGCCGGCGTCGCCCATCGGGCCGCCGATCTCGAAACGGCCGGTCGGGTTGACCAGCAGGCGGTAGCCCTCGGTGTCCAGCTTGATCCCGTCCTCGGCGAGCCGCGCGAGCACGTGCTCCACCACGTGCTCGCGGATGTCCGGGGTGAGCTGGTTCTCGAGGTCGATCTCCGAGGCGTGCTGGGTGGAGACCACGACCGTGTCGAGGCGGACCGGCTTGTCCCCGTCGTACTCGATGGTGACCTGGGTCTTGCCGTCGGGGCGCAGGTAGCGCAGGGTCGCGTTGCGGCGGACCTCGGACAGGCGGCGCGAGAGCCGGTGCGCGAGGTGGACCGGGAGCGGCATCAGCTCGGGGGTCTCGTCGCAGGCGTAGCCGAACATCAGGCCCTGGTCACCCGCGCCCTGCTTGTCGAGCTCGTCCTCGTCGCCCTCGACCCGGGACTCGTAGGCCGTGTCCACACCCTGGGCGATGTCCGGGGACTGGGCCCCGATGGACACCGACACGCCGCAGGAGGCGCCGTCGAAGCCCTTCTCGGACGAGTCGTAGCCGATCTCCAGGATCCGCTCGCGGACGAGCTGGGCGATCGGGGCGTACGCCTTCGTCGTCACCTCGCCGGCGACGTGCACCAGACCCGTGGTGATCAGGGTCTCCACGGCCACCCGCGAGGTCGGGTCCTGGCGCAGCAGCGCGTCCAGGATCGTGTCGCTGATCTGGTCGGCGATCTTGTCGGGATGGCCCTCGGTCACGGACTCCGAGGTGAACAGACGACGGGACATGCGGTCTCCTCCTTGTGCGGCCCCGTGCACGACCCGTGCACGGCCGGAAGGGTGACCGTCTCCGACCTCCCTGGAGCCCTGCTCGAATGCGTGGCGCGGCCCCGGCCCCGGCGGCGGGCGCCCCGCCCGGCGGAGGGCGGCGTCAGGCCACAACGACCGGCGGTGGGTGGCCAAGCGGGCCCGCGCGGCCGGGCTGAAGGTGTTCCTCGTCGACCGGAGGGGTTCCCCCGTCCGGACGGATCCTGGTTCCCCTACCCGCTGGAGACGCCGCAGACCGGTGACGTGGTCGTGCGGCAGACGGCGGCCCATGCGATCGGCGAGCTGGAGCGGCTGCTGGACCTCGGAACCGACCAGGCCTGACAAGTGGGTCCGGGGAACGGCGCTAGCCTCTGGGAGCTGTTCCCCGGCCCGCACACGGGCCCCTCCTGAAGTGAGAGTCAAGGAATGCGCGTTTCAGTGATCGGCTGCGGACACCTCGGCATCCCGCACGCGGCCGCGATGGCCGAACTCGGCCACGAAGTCATCGGCGTCGACGAGGTCGACCGCCTCAACGCCGGTGACTGCCCCATCTACGAGACCGGCCTGCCCGAGCTGCTCGCCCGCCACACCGGCAGCGGACGCCTGCGGTTCACCACCGACGTCCGCGAGGCCGCCGCCTTCGCCGAGCTGCACTTCATCGGCGTCGGCACCCCCATCGACGCCGACGGCCGCTCCTACGACACCGGCCAGGTCTACGGCGCCATCCGCCAGCTCGCCCCCCACCTCGACCGGCCGTGCACGATCGTCGGCAAGTCCACCGTCACCGTCGGCACCACCGCTCAGGTCACCGCCCTCGCCCAGCGTCTGGCACCGGCCGGAGAAGCCGTCGACGTCGTCTGGAACCCGGAGTTCCTGCGGGAGGGCCACGCCGTGGAGGACACCCTGCGCCCGGACCGCCTCATCGCGGGCGTGACCACCACCGAGGGCGAGAAGGCCATCCGCGCCGTCTACGCCCCCATCCTCGACACCGGCGTCCCCCTGTTCGTCACCGACCCCGCCACCGCCGAACTCGCCAAGGGCGCCGCCAACACCTTCCTCGGCCTGAAGATCAGCTACATCAACGCCGTCGCCGACATGTGCGAGGCCGCCGGCGGCGACGTCTCCCAGATCGTCGACATCCTCGGCGTCGACCCCCGCATCGGCAGCGGCGGCATGCGCCCCGGCATCGGCTACGGCGGCGGCTGCCTCCCCAAGGACGTCCGCGCCTTCACCGCCTCCGCCCGCCAGCTCGGCGCCGACCGCGCGGCCGCCCTCCTGCGCGCCGCCGAAGAGGTCAACGAGTCCCGCACCGACGTCGCCATGCGCCTCATCGACAGCGCCCTGGCGGGCAGGCCCCTCAGGGGTGCCCGGGTCACGGTGTGGGGGGCGGCCTTCAAGCCCGGCACCAACGACGTCCGTGAATCCCCTGCCCTCGCCCTCGCCCACGCCCTCCGGCAGGCCGGCGCCACCGTCACCGTCCACGATCCCCAGGCCGTGGCCACCGCCATGATCCGCAACCCCGAGTTCGACTACACCGACGAGCTCCCCGCCTCCCTCGACGGCGCCGACCTCGTCGTCCTGGCCACCGAATGGCCCGAGTACCGGCAGGTGGACCCCGCCGCCCTCGTCGAGCGCCCCGACACCCCCCTGCTCGTCGACTGCCGCACCACGCTCGACCCCGAGCCCTGGCGCACGGCGGGCTGGACCCTCCACCAGCTCGGACGACCCGGGAAACAGCGCGGTCCCGCAGCGGCGACCGCTTGACGGCGTCCCCCACTGATCAGCCGGCGCGGAGACGCCGCCACGGCTCAGACGGCCGCGCCCACCGCGTGCCGGTCGCCGCGTGCCGGGCTCAGGAGACGGCCGTGCAGTCGCTTGAGTTCCGCGGAGGGTTCCAGGCCCAGTTCCTCCGCGAGCAGCCGGCGCACCTTCTGGTAGGCCTGGAGGGCCTCCGCCCGCCGTCCGGCGGCGCCGAGCGCGCCGATGAGCCGGCTGTGGAACCACTCGTTGAGCGGGTAGTCGTTGATCAGCTTGCGCAGCTCCGGGATGGACTCGCGGTGGCGGCCCAGCGCCTCCTGCGCCTCGATGCGGGTCTCGAAGGCCCTGATCCGCAGCTCCTCCAAGTGCACGACGTGCCCGGCGAGCACGTCGCCGGCGGGGAAGTTCGACAGGGCGGGCCCCCGCCACAGGTCGAGCGCCTGGGCGACCGTGCGCAGCGCCCGCTGCGGCTCCTCCTCGGCCAGCTCGTACCGGGCCCGGGTGACGAGCCGCTCGAAGATCCGCACGTCGACCTCGGAGTCCTCGACGCGCATCACGTAGCCGGACGGCCCGGTGACGATCAGGCAGCGCCCGGGGGGCGCCAGCTCCTCCTGGGTGAACATCCGGCGCGCGTGGTAGACGTACGTCTGGAGCGTGGTGACGGCGCTGCGCGGGGGGTTCTCGCCCCACAGCTCCCGGATGAGGGCCTCGGCCGTGACGATCTCCCCGGGCCGGGTGAGCAGCAGGGCGAGCGTCTGGCAGACCTTGGGGGTACCGGGCTGGTAGGTCCTGCCGTCGTCGGTGACGATCTCGAAGGGGCCGATGAGATTGAAGCGCATGGAAGATGACTCCTCATCAGCGATGAACAACAAAAAACAGGACGGCTGGAATCAATAGAAGTGTCTTGTGTGGGGAATGTGGACGTCAACAGGAGGTATGTCAGAACGCGGTCAATCTGCGTCAGAATTGAGCCACCCGACGCCCTCTGATGGCCGGAAGCTGAAACCGGAAGTTGAAACCGGGAGTTGAAACCGGAAGCCGAAATGCGAAAAGGCGGCCGCCCCGCCGGATTTCTCCGGTGGGGCGGCCGTCTTCATTCGTCCCGCTTTTCCTTACCCGGTCACTCGCCGAGCAGGTAGCGGATGTGCTTGACCAGCTCGCCGATGTCCTCGCGCAGCAGGCTGTAGTGGTCGGCGTCGAGGTCGATGACCGTCGGCGGCTCGGCCGAGTAACCGCTGCTGTTCTCCAGGAACGAGTAGTCGTCGCCCACGGCCTTGAAGATGCTGATCGGCGCCTGGAGGGTGCGCTCGGCCAGCTCGTGGAAGGAGTACTCGAATTCGTACGTCTGGCCCACGACCGAGATGATCCGGCGGGCGAGGTCGACGTCGATTCCCTTGAGCTCGCTGATGAACTCGGCGAAGGAGGCCTCGTCCGTCACGGTCTCCAGGCACCGGTCCAGGTCCGGACCGGAAATGGTGCCGGTGAAGACCGAGAACAGGATCGTGGTGTAGCCGCGGTTGGCGAAGGACGCCTCACGGCCCCACACCTTGCCGTTCTCGGCGCGCACCTTCGGGGAGCCCGGGGCGATCAGGAAGAGGTTGTCCACCTTCTCGCCCGCCTGCTCCAGCTGGTAGGCGGTCTCGAAGGCCACGCGGGCGCCGAAGGAGTAGCCCCACAGGGTGTAGGGGCCGGCCGGCTGGATCTCCTTGAGGGCCTCGATGTCCTTCTTGGCCATCTCGGTGATGGTCTCGTACGGGGTCTCGCCCTCGTTGATGCCGAAGGACTGGACGCCGTAGAACGAGCGGCCGAGGCCGATCTCGCCGGCCAGGCTGCGCAGGTTCATCGGGTAGCCGCCCAGACCCGGCCAGCAGATCACGGGCCGCGCCTTGCCGGTCTCCGCGTGCAGGCGGACGAAGCGCGAGGACTCCTGGGCGACCTCGCGCTCCAGGCGGCGGGCCAGCTTCTCGATGGTCGGGGACTCCAGAACGCTCTGCAGCGGCAGGGAGATGCCCAGGCGGGAGTTGAGCTCGCGCACCAGGCCGACGGCGATCAGCGAGTTGCCGCCCGACTCAAAGAAGTCGTCCTGGACGGAGGCGTTCTCGCGGCGCAGGGCCTTCTCCCAGACCGCCGCGATCTCCTTCTCCGTCTCCGTGCGCGGGGCGACGAAGGGACGCTCGACGAGCTCGGCGTTGACCTGGTCGGAGGCGGCGAGCGCCTTGACGTCGATCTTGCCGTTGGCGGACAGCGGCAGCCGCTCGAAGACCACGACCCGGTTGGGGATCATGTAGTCCGGGAGGAAGCTGACGAGGTCGTCGCGGATGAGCTCGGCCGGGCCGCGCATGTGGACGCTGTCCTCGCGCATGCCCTCGTGGCCGATCTGCTCGTCGCTGATGCGGCCGCCGACGAAGAAGTACATCGGGCCGCTCTCGACGCCGTTCTGGGCGAGGACGGCGTCCATGCGGCGCGAGGCCGGCAGCGGGTTGCCCGTCTTGGAGCTGTAGCCGGAGGACATGAAGCCCAGGTTCAGCCCGTTCATCGACAGGTGCTGGAGCTTCTTGCCGAGGGTGATGTACTTCAGCCACTCCTCCTCGGCGCGGCTGTAGACGCTGATGCCGAAGCTGGCGGCCTGGTACACCGACTGGTTGATCGCGATGACGTGCTTCTTGAGGACGATGTCGTCCGAGAAGCGGGTCAGCTCGCCGTTCTCGTAGCGGTACTGGCCCTCGGGCAGACCGGCGATCTTGCCGCCGTGCGTCTGGACGTAGACCTCGGCCTGGTCGTCGCGCGCGCCCGCGTGCGGGACCAGCTCGAAGGTGCCCAGGTAGTAGTCCTCGTCGGCGACGTCGAGGAGGTCCTTGACCGCCGGCTCGTAGGCGCGGTCGTGGATGTCGAGGCCGTAGGCCGGCAGGATCTGCTCGAAGAGGCCGACCATGTGGCCGGTCTCGATCTCGAGGACCTCGACGATGTTGTTCTTGTAGACCGGCTCGATGCCGCTCTTCTTGCCGATGAAGTGGATCTGTGCCGTGGCCTTGCCGGTGGCCTCGCGCTCGCTGATGAGGACGAGCTGGTGGCGGACCGGCTGGTAGTAGTAGTAGCCCGGCTTGAGACCGCCGACGCCCTCCAGCTCGAAGTACATCTGCGTCGCGTACAGCGCGCCCGGGGAGGCGTAGCCGTACTTCGGCAGGAGCCGCTCGTCGCTGATGTACTGGCCGAACCAGCGCAGGATCTGGCCGAGTTCGGCGGGGGCCAGGTCGGCCGCCTTGCGCGACTGGCCCGCGGTGACCTTGGCGCTCAGCAGGCCCAGCAGGTCGGCCTGGGTGACGGCGCCGCCCTCGTAGAAGCGGTACGTCTTGCGGGCGAAGACCCGGGCGCGCTGCTCGGGGGTGGGCTCGGAGCCCTCCAGGTCGAAGGCCGGGCGGGCGGCCAGCTCGGCGTCGTCGCGCAGGCCCGGGTTGGACAGCTGCGCCTTGACCTGGAGCTTGCTCTTCTTCGACGCGTGGTGGGAGCCGTGGTTGCCCTGGTCCATCAGGGCGGCTTCCTTCTCGCTCAGCTCGATGCAGGCGATCAGGTTCTGGAAGCCGGTGCGGCCGTCGTTCTTGACGATGACGGCGGCGTTGCGGACCCAGTCGTGGTTCTCGATCGCCAGGGATATCTCGTCGAGCTCGACGCGGTAGCCGCGCAGCTTGACCTGGTTGTCGGCGCGGCCGGCGAACTGCACGGTGCCGTCGGTGTTCCACTGGCCGAGGTCGCCCGTCTTGTACAGGCGGACGGGCTCGGCGCCCTCCTCGAGCTCGATCTCCAGGAAGCGCTCGGCGGTCAGGTCGTCGCGGTGCAGGTAGCCGCGGGCCAGCTGGACGCCGCCGATGTACAGCTCGCCGATCTCCCCGACGCCGACCGGCTTGAGGGTCTCCTTGTCGAGGATGTGGTACGTGGTGCCGTGCACCGGGGAGCCGATGGAGATGGACTGCGGTCCCTCGTCCAGGGCGGCCGGGTCGACGGGGAACGAGGACGAGTTGATCGTCGTCTCGGTCGGCCCGTAGACGTTGATGAGCGCCCGGCCGGGCATCTCCTGCGTGGTCTGGATCGCCAGCAGGCGGGAGAGGGCCTCGCCACCGCTGAAGATCTGCTGGAGGGAGACGCACTCGGGGAACTTCTCGGTGTCGATCAGACCCTGGAGCAGCGTCGGGACGCACTGGAGGGTGGTCACGTTGTGCTTGACGATGGTCTCGATGAGGCCCTCGGGGTCGGCGTAGACGCCCGGGGCGCCCATGACGACGGTCGCGCCGTTGGCCGGGGAGAGGATCTCCCACTGGGCGGCGTCGAAGCTCATCGGGGTCTTCTGCAGGATGACCTTGCTGCGGTCGATGGCGTAGGTCTCGCGCAGCCAGTTGAGCTGGTTGACGATGCTGCGGTGCTCGATCATCACACCCTTCGGCTTGCCCGTGCTGCCGGAGGTGTAGATGACGTACGCGAGGGTGTCCGGGCGGGCGCCGCCGGCGGCCGGGGCCTCCGTGCCTTCGGGGCGGACGAAGGCCTCGGACTCGCGCAGGGTCACGATGGTGACGTCCTTCGGCGCGAGCTCGCGCAGGCGGGACACCAGGCGCTGCTGCGCCAGGATGATCTTCGCCTGGCTGTTCTCGATCATGTAGCGGAGCCGGTCCTCGGGGTACTCCGGGGACAGCGGCAGGTAGGCCGCACCGGCGTTGAGGATGCCCCAGGCGCCGACCATCAGGTCGATCGACGGCTCGACGAACAGGCCGACGCAGTCGTCGGCGGAGACACCGAGGTGCTCCAGGTAGTCGGCCAGGGCCGCGCTTCTGGACGCCAGCTCGCGGAAGGTGAGCTTGTCGTCCCGGTAGGCGACCGCGATCGCCTCGGGGTGTTCGGCCACACGCTGGGCGAGCAGGCCGGGCAACGTGGTGGTCCCCTGCAGGGTGGGCTCGAGCACGCTGGTCTCCTGAAGAGTCATTTCCCGCTTCCTTATGACATTCCGTTGTGGAGCGGCTCGGTGCGTGCGGCCGCCTCCCCCTTCGGACGGACGGGCCCCGTCGGGCCCGTCCGTCCGGGCGATCACCGGCTCTGCAGGAGCCTGGTGACGGATCCGTTCTCGAACACGGCGCGCGAGGCGCCCGCGATGAGCGGGGCGATGGACAGGACGGTGACCTTGTCCAGTCCGAGGGCCCCGGGCACCGGCAGGGTGTCCGTGAACACGAACTCGCTCACCTGCGAGTTCTTCAGGCGGTCCGCCGCGGGGCCCGAGAGCACCCCGTGCGTGGCCGCCACGATGACGTCCCGCGCCCCCTGTGCGAAGAGGGCGTCGGCGGCGGCGCAGATCGTGCCGCCGGTGTCGATCATGTCGTCGACCAGGACGCAGACCCGGTCGCGGACCTCGCCGACCACCTCGTGGGCCGTGACCTGGTGGGCCACGTCCTTGTCGCGCCGCTTGTGGACGATGGCCAGCGGAGCGCCGAGGCGGTCGCACCAGCCGTCCGCCACACGCACGCGGCCGGCGTCGGGCGAGACCACGGTCAGCGCCTCACGGTCCACCTTGGAGCCGATGTAGTCCGCGAGGACCGGCATGGCGAACAGGTGGTCCACCGGGCCGTCGAAGAATCCCTGGATCTGGTCGGCGTGCAGGTCGATCGTCAGGATCCGGTCGGCGCCGGCGGTCTTGAGCAGGTCCGCCACCAGGCGGGCCGAGATGGGTTCCCGGCCGCTGTGCTTGCGGTCCTGTCGCGCGTATCCGTAGAAGGGCAGGATCACCGTGACGCTGCGCGCCGAGGCCCGCTTCAGCGCGTCGATCATGATGAGCTGTTCCATGATCGACTTGTTGATGGGGGCCGTGTGGCTCTGGACCACGAAGCAGTCCGCGCCGCGCACGGAGGCGTGGTAGCGGATGTAGATCTCGCCGTTGGCGAAGTCGATCGCCTTCGTCTCGACCAGCTCCGTGCCCAGCTCCGCCGCGATGGCCTGAGCCAGCTCGGGGTGCGCGCGCCCCGAGAAGAGCAGCATCTTCCCGGAGTAGCTCACGCGGCGGTGCCGTCGAGCGTCGGGTAGTCGGTGTAACCGGTGTGGTCACCGCCGTAGAACTTGCTCTGGTCGGCCTCGGCCAGCGCGGCACCGGAGCGGATGCGCTCCGGCAGGTCCGGGTTGGCGACGAAGGACGAGCCGAAGGCGACGGCGCAGGCGACGCCGGCCTCCAGCGCCGCCTCGGCGATCTCGCCGTTGACCGGGACGCCGTTCTCCGGGTGCGGGCACAGCACGATGGTGCCGGTCCACTGCGCGCGCAGGGCCTCGATGTGGTCGCGGTTGCCGCCCTCGAGGATGTGCAGGAAGGCGACGGGCGGCAGGGCCGCGACGAGCGCCTCGTAGATCGCGCGGGTGTCGCCCTCGACGATGTCGTTGTACGGGTTCGACGGCGAGATGCGCACGCCGACGCGGTCGGCGCCGATGCGCTCGGAGACCGCCTCGATGACCTCGATCGCGAACCGGATGCGGTTCTCGATGGAACCGCCGTACTGGTCGGTGCGCTGGTTGGTGTTCTCCGCCAGGAACTGGTGGAGCAGGAAGCCGTTGCCCGCGTGGATCTCCACACCGTCGAAGCCGGCCTCGATGGCGAGCTCGGCGGAGTCCGCGTGCTCCTTGACGACCTCGGCGATCTCCTCGACCGTCAGGGCGCGCGGCTCCGGGTAGTCGAGCGGGCCCTGCGGGCCGTACGCCTGGCCGGCCGCGGCGATGGCGGACGGGGCGACGGACTGGTGGCCGCTCGGGTAGAGCGAGGGGTGGCCGATGCGGCCGCAGTGCATGAGCTGCGCGACGATCAGACCGCCGCGGGCGTGCACGGCCTCGGTGACCGGCTTCCAGGAAGCGGCCTGCTCCTGGGTGTGCAGACCCGGGCTGTTGCCGAAGCCCTGGCCCGTGACGGAGGGCTGGACGCCCTCGGTGATGATCAGGCCGGCTCCCGCGCGCTGGCCGTAGTAGGTGGCCATGAGGTCGGTGGCGAGGCCGTCGGCGGTGGCCCGGTTGCGGGACATGGGCGCCATGACCACTCGGTTGCCCAGGGCCAGCTTCCCCAGGGTGACCGGCTCGAACAGCTTCTCGGACATGTGTGTCTCTCCAGACTGAGGTGCGTGGTGCGGTGGTGGTTCGAAGGTGCGGGTCAGCGCCCGGCGCGCTCGGCGAGGTGTGCCGCGTGCGCGACGGCCAGCCGGCCCGCCGCCTCGGCGCAGGAGGCGAGGACGGCCATGTTGGCCTTGGCGCTGCGGCCGTCGGTGGCGGCGTCGACGGCGCGCATCAGGTACTTGGTGATGGCCTGGCCGGAGACTCCGTCGCGGGTGGCCTCGGCGACCGCGGCCCGGATGGCCGTGTCCACCTCGGTGGAGTCGATGGCGTCCTCTTCCCGGACCGGGGTGGTGATCAGGAAGGAGCTGTTGTTGCCGAGCGCCCAGTGGGCCTCGATGGCGCGGGCGATGACCTGCTCGTCGTCAAGGCGGTGGGGCGCCTTGTGGCCGCTCGTACGGCAGTAGAACGCGGGGAAGTCGTCCGAGCGGTAGGCGACGACGGGGACGCACTGCGTCTCCAGGTACTCCAGGGTCAGCCCGAGGTCGAGGATCATCTTGGCGCCCGCGCAGACCACGGCGACCTTGGACCGGGTGAACTGGATCAGGTCCGAGGACACGTCCCAGGTCTCCTGGGCGCCGCGGTGCACGCCGCCGATGCCGGCGGAGGAGAAGAAGGGGATCCCCGCGAGCTCGGCGGCGACGACGGAGGAGGCCACCGTGGTGGCGCCCAGGCCGCCCTGCGCCAGGATGACGGGCAGGTCCCGGCTGGACACCTTGGGGATGTCCGGCAGGGAGGCGAAGCGCTCGATGTCGGCGTCGGACATGCCGACGCGGATCTCGCCGGCCTCGATGCAGATCGTCGCCGGAACGGCACCGCCGGCCCGCACCGCGTCCTCCACCTTGCGGGCGGTGGCCGCGTTGTCCGGGTAGGGCAGGCCGTGGGTGATGACGTTGCTCTCGAGGGCCACGACGGCCTTGCCCTCGTGGAGGGCCTCCCGGACTTCCTCGGTGTAGACGACGGGGATGCCGCTGCTTGCGCTCATCGGGTCTCTCTCAACTCTCGTTCCAGTAGCCGGGTCGCTTGACCAGCAGATCCGGGCGGGCCGCTATCTCGGAGAGGACCTGGGCGTCCCAGTCCTCCGGGCTGACCGGCTCGACGGAGATCGAGACGGTGTCCTCGCCGGTGGCGAAGGTCTTCGTCACGGCGGCGGTGACCGCCTCGTCGATCGCCTGGAGCTGCTCGGCGGTGAAGTCCCTGGGGTAGTGCCTGATGTGGATGTGGGGCACCGCTTCGGTCCTCTCACGAGTCGTTCGTGCAGGGGGTTGGTGGCACACCGCGGACGGGGGAGGCCGCGGTGTGCCACCACCTCTCCCCGCCCGCCTCGGGGGCGGGGACGGGCGGGGAGTCTGGAGCGGTTGTCCTAGGCCTGGGCCTTGGCGGACGCCCGCGGGGTCTCTCGGGCCGGCTCGGCCTCGGGCTTGGGCTTGCCCTTGCGCGGCTGGGCCAGGATCACCGAGGCGACCACGGTCAGGGCTCCGACGATCTGGATCGGCGAGAGCGACTGGTCGAGGACGAAGTAGCCGAGCAGGGTGGCCGCCAGGGGCGAGGCGAAGCTCAGGAACGAGACCGCCAGCGCGGGCAGCCGGGCCACACCGCGGAACCAGATCGCGTAAGCGAACAGGGCCCCGATGATGCCGAGGTAGGCGAAGCCCCAGAGGTTCTTGCCGGTGATCTCGCTCGGCAGCCCCTCGCCGATCAGCGTGATCGGGAGCAGCACCAGTCCGCCGACGGTGAGCTGCCAGCCCGTGAAGGGCAGCAGACCCACGCCCTCGGGGCGTCCCCAGCGCTTGGTCAGCACGATGCCGGAGGCCATGCTGAGCGCGCCCAGCAGACCGGCGATGACACCGGTGGCGTTGAGCCCGGCGTTCGGCTGGAGGACCAGCAGGGCCACACCGCCCGCGCCGAGGGCGCAGGAGATCAGGTGGATCGGCTTGATCTTGTCCTTCAGCAGGGCCGCGCCCAGCAGGAGCACGATCATCGGCTGGATGGACATCACCAGCGCCGCGACGCCGCCCGGAAGGTGGTAGGCGGCCACGAAGAGCAGGTAGAAGAAGGCGCCGATGTTCAGCACGCCGAGCACCAGCGCGCGCCACCACCAGATGCCCTTGGGCAGCGTCCGCCCGATGAGCACCAGGATCAGGCCTGCGGGCAGGGCACGGAGCAGGGAGGCCAGCAGCGGCCGGCCCTCCGGGAGCAGCTCCGTGGTGACCAGGTACGTGGACCCCCAGATGGCCGGCGCGAGGGCCGTCAGCGCGGAGTCGGCAAGCGTACGGCTGGTCTTCATCAGGCGACTGCCGAGTCGGTCGTGCCGAAGTAGCGGTCGCCGAAGTCGCCGATGCCCGGGATCATGAACGCGTTCTCGTTGAGGCGCTGTTCGATCGAGGACGTGACGATCTTGACGAGCGGGTACGCGGCGTGGACGGCGTCGATGCCCTCGGGGGAGGCGAGGAAGTTCACGAAGACGATGTTCTCCTCGTGCACGCCGGCGTCGAGGAGCACCTCGATGGCCGCCTTGGCGCTGCCGCCGGTCGCGAGCATCGGCTCCAGGAGGAGGACGTGCCGGTCGGCGATGTCCTCGGGGAAGTTCTTGTAGTACAGGTGCGGGAGCTTGGTGGTCTTGTCCCGCTGGATGAGCAGCTTGCCGACGGTGATGTCGGGGATGACCTGGCGCAGTTCGTCGAGCATCGAGTCACCGGCCCGGACGACGGGCACGGCGCAGAGCTGGGGACCGAGTCTCAGGCCCTCGTACGTCTCCCCGACCGGCGTGATGGCCTCGTGCTGGTCGAACGGCAGCTGGTTGAGCGCCGATTCGAGCAGGAGGCGGATGATGCGCCGGGAGTAGAACACGAAATCCGCGCGGGAGGCTCTGCGGTCACGGATGATCGTGTGCATGGCGCGGAGCTGGTTGGTCTGCGGCAGCGGGTGGACATTGTGGTGGCCGGTCGCCATGAGAAACCTGCTTCTCGTCGGTCGTGGAGACGTGCTGCGGCCGGGCCCGGGGCCGCGTGGGCCCCGGGAACCGCAACCGTGTGGGTCGGGTGCCGAGATCAGGCGGTGGCGATCTCGGCGAAGGCCTTGCGCGACTCGGCCACGAACTTCGCGACCTTGGCGCGGTCCTTGCGGCGGTCGTCGCCCTCGAGGAGGCTGTGCGCGTCGACGGCGGCGGGCTTGACGAAGCGGATCGCGTCGGCGACGTTCTCCGGGCTCAGGCCGCCGGCCATCATGAGCGGCTTGGGGGAACGGCGCACGAGCTCGGCGCTGACGTTCCAGTCGTGGGTGAGGCCGGTGGCGCCCTTGGCACCGGTGGCCGGGTTGAAGGTGTCCGTGATGAACATGTCCACGAACTCGGCGACCTCGTCGACGAACTGCAGGAGCTCCTCGGCGTTGTCCTCCTTCACGACCAGGCTCTTGAGCACGTAGAGGTCGGGACGGATGTCCTTGAGCTTGCGCAGCTCCTCCGGCGTGACGTCACCGTGCAGCTGGACGGCCTTGACGCCGAGCTGCGTGGTGAACGCGCTGATCTCGTCGGCGTCGACCATGTAGCTGATGAGGACGCCCTCCTGGGGGGCCGTCAGGCCGGCGATGATCTCCGTGGCCTCGGCCTCGGAGATGTCGTCCTTGCCCGACGGGAGGCGGAGCGGGAAGCCGAACCAGTCGACGCCCTCCTCGGCCAGCAGCTTGGCCTCTTCGGCGTCGATGATTCCGGCGACCTGCACCAGGTCCTTCACGTCACTCATGTGTGTTCCTTTGCGGAATGATCTGATGAATCAAGCAGATATGTGAATCAAACAGACTTACGAGAGGCTCCGAGTGGACGTGTCCCGGTATGACGGACTTCGTTACACGTCACGGGATGCTCACGAAAAGCCTCGTTGGTACCGATCTGTAGGTCAACGGGGTATATGTCAGATCCCCGTCAACCTTCTACAGTTCCGCGTCAGTCGTGGCCGGAACCCGACCTGCCGCGGGCACCGGGGCGAGTAGACGTTCCTCCAGGAAGGCCATGGCCCGCAGGTGGTAACTGCGGGCCGCCCAGCCCAGACTGACGTTGTGTCCAGCATGGGGCTGGATGACCAGTTCTGTGGAGGCCCCCCTCAGCGGAGTCAGCAGTTCCTCGACCGCCGCGCCGTCCCGCCTCCACCACAGCTCCTGTTCGGCGAACGTGAAGCGAACGGGAGCCCTCACTCCGGCCACCACGCCCGGGTACATGCCGGGCCACAGCGGCGTCTCGCGGGCCTCCTCGACGGGGACGGGGCACACCAGCCCGGCACAGGCCCGGAAGGCCTCCGGCGGGTAGAAGCGCAGCGCGCCCCAGTGCCGGCGCCACTGCCCGGGGAAGTCCGCCCCGGGCAACTGCCCGGGCTCCACCGCGAAGTGGCGGCCGACGCCGCACAGGTCCACGCCGATCGGCGCGAGGGGTCCCCGGGCCCCGGCGGCGGCGGCGGACAGCGCGAGGCGGCCGCCGTTGGAGTGGGCGACGAGGAAGAGGCCGGCGCCGAGCTCGTGCTCCCGGGCGTACCCGTCCAGGGCGGTGAGCAGGGCGGCCGTCTGCCCGGCCAGGTCCAGCCCCCGGGGCAGGGCGGCCGCGGAGGCCCCGTACCCGGGCCGGTCCAGGGCGAGTACGGCGAAGCCCAGCGAGGCGCCGAGCTCCAGCAGGGAGAACCCGGGCCGCACCCGGCTGTCGAAGTAGCCCGCGCTCATCCCCGCCCCGTGCAGGGCCACCACCGTGGCCCGGGGCACGGGGTCCGCCGGCAGGGCGAGCAGCCCGGACAGCGGGATCCCGTCCGCGTCGAGGACGACGGACCGCACCGGGGGCACGGCGGGGGACGGGGTGGGGTGCATGGGGGCTCTCCGGAGCTGGGTCGGCGGCCCGCCGGGGTCCCCGGCGGGGTCAGGCGGGCCGGGCCGGCCGGCCCGGGTCGGGGCGCGCGGTCCGGCCCCGGGTGAGGGCCAGCCCCCAGGCCGCCCTGCGGCGCAGGAGCGTGGTCAGGGGCGGCGCGGGGTGCGGCCGGCTCCGGTACGCGCGCTCGCGCACGGGGTCCCGTACGGGCTCCCGTGCGGGCTCCCGTGCGGGACCCCGGTGGCCGGCGATCCGTACGGCGTTCATCCGGCGCTCACAGCCGGACTCCCGCGAGCTCGGGCAGGCGGACGCCGGAGTCCCACACCACGCGGAAGGAGACGTGGCTCAGCCGCCAGCCGTCCGGGGTGCGCACGGCGCGGGCCTCGGTGTGCCCGCCGACGTCGAAGTGGGAGACGGGGCCCGGCCCGCCGTGGTGGACGTGGGTGGTCACCTGCTGGGCGCGGACCAGGGCCCGGTCCCCGTCGAGGGTGACGCGGTGGTTGGCGCTGACGTGGTGGGTGCGTGCCCACCGGTCCCGCGCCTCGCGCTGAAGGGCCGCGAAGGCCTCGACGCCGGTGCACACGCCGATCGGGAAGGCGAAGGTGGCGTCCTCGGTGAACAGCGCGCGGAAACCGGCCTCGTCCGGGCCGGTCCCGTCGAAGGTGTCGAGGGCGGTGACGTAGCGGTCGAACAGCTCGCGCAGCTCTGCGCGGTCGCGCAACACCCGTATCTGGTCGCGCAGTTCCGCTATGTCGTCATGGCTCGATGGCATGGCCTCTCCTGTGGGCGGACTCTCGGGAATGCGGCGCGCAGGAGTGTCCGCCCACGAACTCCTCGGCCGGAGCGGTCTCGCGCCACGGCCCCGGTCCGTTCAGGCCGTGCGTCCTCCGCCGGGGTTGCCCCGCCAGGTGCGCGCGCCGCGGAAGGCCCGGGGCTCGCGCGGACAGCTCCACCCCGCGAGGGTGGGCCCGCCGCCGGCCGTGCCGCCGTGCTCGCCCTCGTACGCCGCCGCGCGGGCCAGGACGACGGCGGTGAGCGCCGCCAGTTCCTCGGCGTCGGGACGTCCCTTCACCACGTGGATGAGCCGGCCGGCCTGCGGGTGACTGTCCATGGACTGCTCCTCGTCTCGTGACCTCCCGCCGCCGTTCACCGCGGCGGGTTTCCGTGCTTGCGGGCGTTGCGGTCCTGCGGGCGTAGTGGTCCTGCGGGGGTAGTGGTCCTGCCTGCGTGGTGGTCCTCGCGCCGGTCAGACCGCGGTGGCGCTCAGTTCGTCCACGGCCTCGGCCAGCCGCTCGGACGTGTCCGTGCTGTGGACGCGGGCCCCCGGCAGGATGCGGCGGACCAGCCCGCCGAGCACCCGGCCGGGGCCCACCTCCACGAACCGGTCGGTGCCGGAGGCGGCGAGGGTCTCCACCGCCCCGGTCCAGCGCACCGGGCTGGTGAGCTGCCCGCGCAGGGCGACGACGGCCTCGGCAGCCGTCGTCACCCACCCGCCGGTGACGCCGGAGACCAGCGGCACGGCCGGGTCGCGGAACTCCGTCGCGATCAGCGTCTCGGTGAACTCCGCCTCCGCCTCGCCCAGCAGGCTGGAGTGGAACGGGCCGCCGGTCCGCAGCCACTCCACCCGCGCACCCGCCTCCCGCGCCGCCCCGGCCACCCGGGCCACCGCCTCGGCCTGACCGGACACCACGGTCTGCCGGGGCTCGTTGTCCCCGGCCACCTCCACGACCTGGCCCGTGGCCGCCCGGGTCTCCGCGCACAGGCGCGTGAGGTCCGGGCGGCTCAGGCCGATGACCGCGGCCGTGGCGCTGCCGACCCGGTCCCCGACGGTGGCCACCAGTTCGCTGCGCAGCCGCACGAGCCACAGCGCCTCGGTCCACTCCAGGGCGCCCGCGGCCACCAGCGCCGCGTACTCACCCAGGCTGTGGCCGGCCACCGCGTCCGGCTCCAGACCCCGGCCGCGCAGCACTTCCAGTACGGCCATGCTGGTCAGGAAGGCGGCCGGCTGAGCCACCGTGGGGTCCTCCAGGTCCCGGGGGGACCCCTCGACGCACAGCCGGGACAGCGGGAACCCGAGGAGGTCGTCGGCGGTGCGGTAGTAGGTGGCGGCGAGGTCGGGCCGCAGGGCGAGCAGCTCCTTGCCCATACCGGCGCATTCGGAGCCCTGGCCCGGGAAGACGAAGGCGGTGCGGGTCATCCGGTCACGTCCTTACTTGCGGTTCAACTGGCGAGGACCGTGTCGCTCGGTCCGGGGGCGGCGTCGCCGCACACGGTGTTGCCTGCGGCCAGCCAGGTGTCGGGCACCCACCTGACGTTGACGACCTTCGGCGCCTGTCCCTTCACCGCCACGGCGGCGGCGTGGGTGGTGTCGGCGGGAACGCCGACCATGGTCCAGCCGTCCGGGTGGCGGCCCTCGTCGGTGCCCAGGTAGTCCTCGGCGGGTGAGCGGCTCAACCCTGTCCCAAGCCCCTTGAGAAACGCTTCCTTCCGCGTCCAGATCTGGCCGAAGAGGTGCCGGCGCGCGTCACCGGACCCGGCCTCGGCGATTTCCAGCTGCTCGTCCGGGTGCAGCGCCCGGGAGCAGATGTCCACCGTCTCGGCGCCGGGGAGTTTCTCCACGTCAACGCCGAGCGGAACCGTTCCGACGCCGACCATGGCCACTCCCCCACTGTGCGAGAGGGAGTAGTGCAGGGGCGGCGGCGGGGGCGACAGCGCCGGGCGGCCGTGCGGCTCGCCGCAGCCGGGGCAGGGCTCGCGCATGAAGCGGACGTCCTGGGGCAGGGTCGCGGTGTAACGTCCGAGCAGCCGGCGCACGGCGACGTGCGCGGCGGCGTAGAGCATGCCGTCGGAGCGGCGGATGAAGGCGTCGGCGCGCTTGCGCTCGTCCGCGTCGAGTTCACCGACCGCGAGGGCGTCGGCGTCCGCCCCGGTGGGGCGGCGGATCAGCCAGAGGTCGACCCGGTCGGCGGAGAGGGTGAAGTCGGGCCGGTCCAGACCCTGGTGGTTCACCACCGGGCGGGCGGCCGGCAGCAGAGTGGTAGTCGTCATGCCGGCACCGCTGCCCCGTGCAGGTGGGCCTCGGGACCGAGCTGGCCGGCGAGGCAGTCGATGAGCTCCTGGGCGCTGTTGGCGAGCAGCAGCCGCTGGAGGTTCACGTCGACGCCGAGCGTGGCTTCCATCCGGTACTGGAGTTCGATGCCGGAGATCGAGCCGATGCCGAGGCAGCCCATGGGACGGCCCGTGGTGTCGACGAGGTGCGGCTCGATGCCGAGGATCCGGCCGAGCTCCTCGCGCACGTACTGCTCCAGGATCCGGGTGCGCTCGCGCAGCCCGGCCGTGGCCAGTACGGCCATGTCGGGCCTGGTCATGTGGACCAGGCCGGCTTCTGTTTCGTATGTCTGTGACATGTGAAGTGTGGTCATGATGCTTTCCGGTCGTGGTGGGGACCGCCGGTGGGAGAGGGACCCGGCGGTACTCAGGAGGGGTCGGTCGAAGGGTGTGCGAGGCCGGCGAGGGCTACGCCCGCGCCGGCCACGCCGACCGCGGTGACCAGCCGGAGCGCGGCGCCCGGGCCGGAGGCCGCGTACAGCGCGGACACCAGCGCGGGGGTGAGCGCCGCGCCGAGCTGCACGCAGGTCTGGTAGAGGCCTCCGGCCGCCGCCTGGAGGCCGGTCGGGAGGGATCCGGTCGCCTGGAGGTGCAGCGCGGTGAAGGCGAGGACGAAGGCGAGGCCGACGAGGGACATGGCTGGAACCAGTTCGGCATACCGCACACCGCCCGCGCCGGAGTGCGGGTAGAGCGCGTATCCGGCCGGGGCGGCCAGTGCCCCGGCCGCGACGGCCCGGGCCGGTCCCAGCCGGGCGGCGATCCGCCCCGAGTGCAGGGCGGTCAGGGCCAGCGGGGCTCCGGCGGGCAGGAAGGCGAGGGCCGTCTCCCAGGAACTCCAGCCGCCGCGCCGCAGGTCGAGCGCGGCCACCAGCAGGAATCCCACGTAGGAGCCGTTGAGCGCGGCGGCCCCGAGCGCGGAGCGCACGAGCGGGGCGTGGCGCAGCAGCGCGGTGTTCACCAGCGGTCGCGGGGAGGCCCGTTCGGCCCGGAGGAAGACGAGGCCCGCCGCCACGGCCGCGACGGCGCCGCCCCACGCTCCGCCGGCCAGCGCGTACACGAGCAGCAGCACCGCCGCCGTCAGCGCGGCCCCGGCCACCACCGCGTGCCGGCGCGGCCCGCCGCCGCCCCCGGCGCTCCCGGCGGGCTCGCGCGGGACGACCCGCAGCCCGGCGGCGAACAGCGCCAGTGCGACGGGCGCCGGGAAGGCCAGGGTCCACCGCCATCCGGCGCCGGTGAGCGAACCGGCCAGCAGCAGCCCCGAGCAGAACCCGGCGGCGCCGAACAGCGAGTAGACGGACACGGCCCGCCGCCGCGCCTCCCCCTCGGGGACGGAGGCGACGATGATGGCGAGCCCGGTGGGCGCGGTCAGCGCGACGCAGAAACCTTTCACCACACGGGTGGCGATCAGCAGGCCCACCTCGTCGGCCAGCGCGCCGGCCAGCGAGGCGGCGGCGAAGACGAGCAGCGCGGCCAGGAAGACCCGCCGCCGCCCGAACCACTCCACCAGCCGCCCGCCGAGCAGCAGCGCCCCGCCGAACCCGGCGGCGAAGCCGGTGACGATCCACTGGACCCGGGTGACGGGAGCCCCCAGCCCGCTGCCGACGGCCGGCAGCGCCACCAGGGTCGCGGACACCTCCAGGGCGTCCACCAACATGTTCGCGGCGAGCACCGGGACCAGAGCCCAACGGGCCCCGGCCCGGGCGCCGGAGGCAATGCTCATCGAGGACTGCACGCTCGCATTCCGGAGAAGGGGCGGACCGCCCGGGGAGGGATCCCCGGCCGGCCCGCCCGCCGCCGGCGTGGCGCGTGGGATACACACGCCGGCGGAGTCGAAGGGGTACGGCACGCGTGCGGCGGTACCCGGGGGTGTCAGCCGAGCAGCGTGCCACCGGTGGCGTCCACGAACGACCCGGTGATCCACCGCGCCTCGTCCGTGGCGAGGAACGCCACCACATCGGCGACGTCCTCCGGCTCGCCGACCCGTCCGAACGCCGACAGCCCCGCCATGTGCTCGACCGCCTCGGGGATGTCGAAGACGGGGTTCCCGTTCCGCGTGATCCCCGGCGCGACCGAGTTGATGGTGATCCCGCGCGGCCCGAGCGCCTTCGCGAAGTGCAGCGCGAGCTGTTCCAGCGCGCCCTTGCTCATCGCGTACGCGATCTCGTCCGGGTTGGCGAACCGTGTGAGCCCGGAGGAGATGTTGATGATCCGGCCGCCGTCCGGCATGTTCCGCAGGGCCCGCTGGATCAGGAAGAACGGCGCCTTCGCGTTCACCGCGAAGATCCGGTCGAACTGCTCCGGCGTGACCTCGTCCGCCGATACCCCGCCCATCACCCCGGCGTTGTTGACCAGGATGTGCAGGTCGGTGGAGCCGGTCCGCTCCAGGAGGTCCTCCTCCAGCACGGCGAAGAGCCCGGCCACGTCACCGTCGACGCCCAGCTCCGTCCGCACGGCGAACGCCCGCCCGCCGTCCTTCTCGACGGAGGTGACCACCTCGCGCGCCGCCGCCTCGTCCCGGTTGTAGTGGACGGCGACGAGCGCGCCCTCCTGCGCGAGCCGGATCGCGGCCGCCCGGCCCATGCCCCGGCTCGAGCCGGTGACCAGCGCGGTCCGGCCGGTGAGCCGCTCCGCGCCGACACCCCGCCGGACCCCGGCGAGCACCGCCGGGGTGACGGCGGCCCGGGCCTGCACCGTCGTGGCCGGGGCGCCGTCCGCGCCGGCCGAGTCCCGTGCCGCCGGCGGGGCGACCGGCCGCTCGGCCCCGAACCAGCGCGTGAGCGCGTCGGCGAGCGGCCCCGCCTGCGGTCCGTCGGCCCAGACCACGTACCCGTCGGGCCGTACGAGGACGGCGCCCCCGGGGCCGTCGGCCGCGTCGCCCACCGACACCGCCGGGACGATTCGGACCCGGTCGCCCCAGGCCGCCGCCGCCTCCGCGAGTTCCGCCCGCCGCGCCTCCTCGCCCGGCGGCAGGAGCAGCAGCCCCCGCCCCGGCCGCAGCAGGCCCAGCGTCGTGGTGGTCCCCTCGGCGGTGGTGACGTCCCAGGCCGGCACCCGCAGGCCGGGGAGCCCGGTGCCGTCCCCGCCGACGTCGTGGCGGACGGAGAGCCCGGAGATCAGCCCGGCCAGGTGCGTCCGTACGTTCTCCTTGGCTCCGAGCTCCGCGAACACCTCCCGCACCGCGTCCACCTCGGGCCCGCCGAGCAGCAGCAGTGCCTGGGTGCGCACGTTGCTCTGGACGGCCTGCCCGACGGCGTGCCGCTCCTCGTGGTAGCTGTCCAGCAGGGCGTCGCTGCCGTGCCCGGCGATCCGGGCGCCCAGCTTCCAGCCGAGGTTGAAGGCGTCCTGGAGCCCGAGGTTGAGGGCCTGGCCGCCGATCGGCATCTGCTGGTGGGCCGCGTCCCCGGCGAGCAGCAGCCGGCCCCGCCGGTAGGCGGAGGCCTGCCGGGAGGCGTCGCCGAACGAGTTCACCCACAGCGGGGTGCCACCGCCGATGTCCTCTCCGGTGATGCGCTTCCAGGTGTCGGCGACCTCCTCGTAGGAGGGCTGTCCGGACCTGGGGCGCGCCCCGAACTCGTGGACCATCACCCGGGTCACCCCGTCGGGGCGGCGGGCGGCGATGACGAGTCCGCCGTCCTTGCGCTCGAAGCGCCGGTTGGGGATGTCGATCCCGGTCACGTCGGCCCGCAGCAGTTCGCGCTCGGCGTCGGTGCCGGGGAAGTCGAAGCCGCCGAGCCGGCGGACGGCGCTGTTCTCGCCGTCGCAGCCGACGACGTACGCGGCCCGCAGGGAGAGTTCCCCGTCCTCGGTGCGTACGGCGGCCCGTACCCCGTCCCCGGTCACGGTCAGCCCGGTCAGCTCGTGGCCGCGCCGGATGTCCGCGCCCAGGTCGGCGGCCCATTCCCCGAGGACTTCCTCCAGGCGGGTCTGGGCCACCTTCCACTGCCCCGGGTAGGGGCCGGGCAGACCGAGGTCGAGGGGGATGCCCCCGAAGTGCCCCGCGTTCTCGTGCGGTACCTCGCCGATCGGGTCGAGCAGACCGCGGCTGTCGAGGAGCTCCATGGTGCGGGCGTGCAGGGTGGACGCCCGCGATTCGCGGGTGGGGGCGGTGAGGGTGTCGAGCACCACCACGTCCGTGCCCGCCAGCCGGAGTTCTCCGGCGAGCAGCAGTCCGACGGGGCCCGCGCCGACCACGATCACCTGGGTCTCGGTGAGGTCCTGATCGATGGCCATGGGCGTACTCCCTTTCTGTGGGCGGGGTGGGGGCGGGGTGGGGGCGGAGGTGGTGGCGGGCCGGAGCGGCGGCCCCGGCGAGGGGGCCGCCGCTCGGGCGGCACGGCCGGACGGCCGGGTCCGCGCGGCTCAGGCGTTGACCGTGACCTTGAGGCTCGCGTTGATGGCCTCGACGAGGGAGCGCGGGGTGGTGTGGTCGGCGAAGATGTCGTCGTCGAGCGTGATGTCGAACTCGCGCTCGATGCGGCTGCCGGTTTCGAGCAGCGCCAGCGACTCGTAGCCGAGCGACTCGAAGTCGGTGTCGAGGATGTCGCCGTCGAGGTCGACCTCCTCGTCGGCTCCGGCGCCCTCCAGGAGGATGCGCTTGAGGTCGTCGAAGGTGAATTCCTGCTTGGACACGTGGGGTCCCTTCATCGGTGTTCCGCACCGGAGTTTCCGGCTGCGGGAGTTCGGCGCGGGGCACGCGCGGCGCCCGCCCCGGCCGGTGGGGCCGGACGGGGACGGGCGCGGTCTCGGGGAAGCGGGTGCGCTCAGTCGAGCGCGCGCAGCACCACCGCGGAGTTGAAGCCGCCGCGGCCGCGCGCGAGGACGAGCGCGGTGCGCACCGACGCCGTCCGGGGCCGTACGGCCACCAGGTCGATGTCGTGCGCCGGGGATTCCACGTTGGTGGTCGGCGGGATCAGTCCCTCGCGCATGGCGAGGACCGCCGAGACCACGTCGACGGGGGCCCCGCCCGCCCCGAGCCGCCCGGTGGTGGTCTTGGGCGCGGTGACCGGGACTCCGTGCGGGCCGAAGACCGCGGTGATGGCCTCGGCCTCCTCCCGGTCGAGGCGCGGGACGCCCGCCCCGTCGGCGAAGACCACGTCGACCTCGGCCGGATGGCATCCGGCGTCGGCGAGGGCCGCCTCGGCGGCCCGGCGCAGGCCGGGTGGGCGGCCGCTGCCGGGGCGGGGGTCGAGGGTGGCCCCGTATCCGGCGAACTCGGCGTAGACGTTGCGCGCCCCGCGGGCGGCCGCGCTCTCCTCGTCCTCCAGGATGATCAGGGCGCCGCCCTCGCCCGGTACGTAGCCGGAGGCGGCCTCGTCGAAGGGCAGGTAGGCGCGTTCGGGCTCGTCACTGGTCGACATGGCGCCGGTGGCGAGGTGCGCGGCCCAGCCCAGCGAGCAGATCGAGGCGTCGAAGCCGCCGGTGGCGATCAGCCGGCTGCCCTTGCGGAGCCTGCGCCGGGCCTGGGCGAGGGCGTCGAGACCGCCGGCCTGATCGCCGACGAGGACGCCGGTGGGGCCGCGCAGGTCGTTGCGCACCGCGATCTGGCCGGTGTTGACGGCGTAGAACCAGGCGAAGGACAGGTACGCGCTGACGTGCTTGGGGCCCTGGCTCCAGAGCTTGCGCAGTTCGGCCTCGCCGAACTCGGAGCCCCCGGAGCCGGCCGCGGTGACCACGCCCATGTCGCAGGGGTGCAGGTCCCCGGCGGCCAGTCCCGCGTCCTCGAAGGCGCAGTCGGTGGCGACCAGGGCGAGCTGCGTGACCCGGTCGGTCTGCGGTACGAGCCGGCCCGGCAGGTGTTCGCCGGGGTCGAAGCCGTGGATCTCCCCGGCGAGGCGCGCCGGGTAGGGGGAGGCGTCGAAGCGGGTGACGGGCCCGACGGCGTTCTTGCCGATGCGGGTCGCCGCCCAGAAGTCCTCCACCCCGAGGCCGCTGGGGGCGGCCACGCCGATGCCCGTGACGAGGGTCCTGGCGCTCATGCGGTCCTCCTGTCGGGCCGGGCCAGCACCATCGCGCTCTGGAACCCGCCGAACCCGCTGCCGACGGTCAGGACGGCATCGGTGCGGTGGTCCCGCGCGGCGATCGGGACGTAGTCGAGGTCGCACTGGGGGTCGCGGGTGCGCAGGTTCGCCGTGGGGGGCACGACGTGGTGGCGCATCGCGAGGACGGACGCGGCGATCTCGATGGATCCGACGGAGCCCAGCGAGTGCCCGATCATCGACTTGACGGAGCTCACCGGGGTGCGGTGGGCGTACGGGCCGAGCGCCAGCTTGTAGGCGGCCGTCTCGTGGGCGTCGTTCTGCCGGGTGCCGGAGCCGTGCGCGTTGACGTAGTCGAGGTCGGAGGGGTTCAGGTGCGCCTCGTCGAGCGCCACCGTGATGGCTTCGGCCAGCTCGCGGCCGTCGGGGCGCAGCCCGGTCATGTGGAAGGCGCTGGAGCGGGAGGCGTAGCCGGCGATCTCGGCGTAGAGGGTGGCGCCCCGGCGGCGGGCGCTCTCCAGCTCCTCCAGGACGAACACCGCGGCGCCCTCGCCGAGGACGAAGCCCCGGCGGGTGGCGTCGAAGGGCCGGGAGGCCCGGGCCGGGTCGTCGTTGAGGCTGGTCGTCGCCTTGATCGCGTCGAAGGACGCCAGGGTGAGGGGCGTGATCGGCGCGTCGGTGGCGCCGGTGACCATGACGTCGGCGCTGCCCTCGCGGATGAGGTCGACGGCGTGCGCGACGGAGTCGATCCCGGAGGTGCAGCCGGTGGAGACGACCGTGGAGGGACCCTCGGCGCCGACCGCCCAGGCCACTTCGGTGGCGAAGGAGCCGGGCACGAAGTGGTCGTACAGGTCGCCGGGGGCGCGGGTGTGGTCGACCGCGGCGAGCCGGCCGTACTCGGCGGCCGCCCGGTAGGCCTTGTCGAGGCTGGAGACGGCCCCCACACCGGTGCCCATGCTGACGCCGGTGCGGTACGGGTCGAGCCCGGCGAGGTCGAGGCCGCTGTCGGTGACCGCCTCGCGCGCGGCGACCACGCCGAACTGGGCGGCGCGGTCCATGCGGCGGATCTCCTCGTCGGTCAGACCGTGGAGCTCCGGCAGGAAGTCGGCTTCGGCCGCCACCCGCGAGCGGAAGGGCGCGGCGTCGAAGTGGGTGATCTCCCGCGTGGCCGTGCGCCCCGAGCTCAGCAGCTCCCAGAACTCCCGGACGCCGATGCCCCCGGGCGCCAGCACCCCGATGCCTGTGATGACTACCCGGCGGGCCACGATCGGTGCCCTCCCGTCATCTCTGCGGTCGCGGACATCACTCCGTCGCCGTCCAGTCGTAGAAGCGGGTGGCCATGGCGTCCGCGGGGGAGCGCCAGGTCTCCGGGTCGTACGGCTGTATGAAGGGCTGGAGGTCGTAGCTGATGCGCATGAACCGCGGGTCGTTGCGGGACTGCTCGATGCGCTCGCCGCCGTCGTCCTCGGCGAAGTCCTGCAGGTGGAAGTAGAGACCGTTGTACGAGAACAGCCGCCGGCGCAGCGTGCCCATGCGCTCCGGCATGTCCGTGCGGTCGAACTCGGCGAAGATCTTGGCCACCTCGGCGCTCGAACGGACGTCCATCCGCGCCACGATCAGGTTGCTGTGCATTGTTTCTACTCTCTCCGGGGATCGGCGGGTCAGCGGTCAGCGGGAGGCCGGGCCGTACAGGCGGATGAAGTCGTCGACTCCGTCGGCGATGAGCGCGTCCTCCTCGGCGCGTCCGAGGGGCAGCGCGCCGTGGAAGGAGCGCTGGACGACGGACGACGGCACCAGCAGGATGAAGCGCTCGGCCGCCTGGTCGGCGTCGGCGATGTCGAGCAGGCCCTCGGCGGCGACCTGCCTGAGGCGGCGGGCGAGTTCACGGCGGGCCTGGCGGGGGCCGGTGGCCTGCCACTTGTCGACGGCCTCGGCCGGCAGGTGGGTGACCTCGGCGCTGATGTGCCGGACGATCGCGAAGTGCTCGCGGAAGGCCTCCAGCGGCGCCAGCCAGGCCCGGCCCAGGGCGATCAGGTCCTGGCGGAGGTCGTGGATCTCCGCGAGGTAGCTCTCGGCGACGGCCCCGAGGGAGGCGGCGACGGAGGCGGCGCTGTCCAGCAGCACGCCCAGCAGCAGCTGCTCGTGGTCGGGGAAGTGCCGGCCGACGGCGGCCGGTTCGACCCCGGCCTCGGCGGCGGTGGCTTCGGCGGTGCAGTGCCTCCAGCCCTCGCGGGCGAGGACGGTCCGGGCCGCCCGGACGATGTCGCGTCGTTCCCCTTCGGGGCCGGCCGGGCGGGCCGGGGCGGCCGCTCCGGTGCCGGTGCCTGCGGGGAGGCGCTCGATCGTTGCTTGCGGCGTTGCCATGTGTGGTTCCTCCGGTTGACGTGCTCGTCGGCCGTCGCCTGCGGCGGCCTCAGGGGGTGCCGGTCGCGCGGGGCCCGGTCGTCAGGGGGTCCCGAACCAGCGGTCGAGCGCCATCGGCAGGTCGTGGTGGCTGCCGGGCGCCGCCCATGCCACGTATCCGTCGGGCCGGACGAGCAGGGCGGTGGTGTCGTTCAGTCCGCCGGCGGCGGCGCCGGTGCCGCGCGGCCGGGCGGTGACGGTGTCGACCCGTTCCGCCCAGGGATCGGCCCTGCGGCGCAGCCGCGGGTTGTCCGCCAGGTCGAGGAGCACCCCGCGGCCGGGGCGCAGCAGCTCGGTGGTGGACGTGGGGCCGTCGGGGCCGGTCAGCTCCAGGTGGGGCATGCGCCGGCCGAGGAGCGGGTGGGTGCCCCGGCCGACGTCGTAGGAGATCTCCAGGCCGGTGACCATGGCGGCGAGGTGGCGGGCCACGTCCTCGTACGCCATGAGCTCCTTCAGCGAGTCGCGCAGTGGCTGCACCTCGGCGCCGCTCAGGAACAGCAGGCCCTGGGCGCGGGTGTTCATCAGGAGCCGCCGGCCGACCGCGTGGCGTTCGGTGTGGTAGGTGTCGAGCAGGCTCAGCGGGGCCCGCTCCCGCACCACGGAGGCGAGCTTCCAGCCGAGGTTGAAGGCGTCCTGGATGCCGGTGTTCATGCCCTGTCCGCCGGCGGGCAGGTGGATGTGGGCGGCGTCGCCGGCCAGCAGGACGCGGCCGCGCCGGTACTCGGTGACCTGCCGGGCGGCGTCGCCGAAGGCGCTCACCCACACCGGTTCGGCGGCCGAGATGTCCTCGCCGGTCAGCCGCTGCCAGGCGGCGGCGACCTCGTCGAAGGAGGGCGGGCTCTCGCGCCGCCGCGGGGGCGTGCCGCGCTCGCAGACCACGATGCGGGTGGTGCCGCCGGGCAGCGGGCCCACCATGACCATGCCGCCGGGGAGGGTCTCGCCGATCATGCGGGGCTTGAGCTCGATGCCCTTGATGTCGGCGAGGAACATCTCCATGGTGGCCGGGGTGCCGGGGAAGTCGAAGCCGGCGGCCTTGCGCACGGTGCTGCGTCCGCCGTCGCAGCCCACCAGCCAGGAGGCCCGCAGGGTCTGCGCGCCGCCGGGGCCGCGGACCTCGACGTCGACGCCTTCGCCGTCGTCGTGGACGGAGAGCACCTCGTGGCCGCGCCGGATGTCGGCGCCCAGGCCGGCGGCCCACTCCTCCAGGTGCGTCTCGGTGACCGACTGCGGGACGGTCTTCGCGGCCTGACAGGCGTCGTCCAGCACGCCGAAGTCGAGGGGCAGCCCGCCGAAGTGGCCCAGCGTGCTGCGCTCGATGTCGCCGAAGCGGGCGAGGATGCCGCGCTGGTCGAAGGTCTCCAGGGTCCGCGTGGTGAAGCCGAGGCCGCGCGATTCGCCGGTCCGCCGCTCCAGGCGTTCCAGGACGACGACGGGGACTCCCGCCACCCGCAGCTCACCGGCGAGCATCAAACCTGCGGGACCCGCGCCGACGACGATCACAGGGGCGTCCATCACGTCTCCTTGAATTCGCCTCCGGAGACAGTGCACCGGATCTTGACTACAAGGTTCTTCGGGCACGAGCGGTCGTTCAACAGCGCTGGATTCAGGACTCGGTCAGGTTCCACAAGGGCCGGTCCGCTGCCTCGGGAACCGGCCAAGGGAATGTCAAACAGCGGTCAGGCGTCTCGATCCGGCTCCTACCGGATCGAGTGCCGACCGCTGTCGGGGGTCGTGCGAAGGGGACCGTCTCAGGCGCGCGCGGCCGCCCGCCGGTCGAAGCAGGTCCGGACGTCGGTCTCGTTGTAGTAGGTGCGGCCCGCGCGGTTGCGCCGGCGCCACCGCTGTTCGCTGGCCAGCCGGTAGACGGTGCCGGTGGAGGTGTGCCACAGGCGGGCGATGTCGGCGGCGGTGAGCCAGCGTTCGGTGGCCGCGGGCCCGGGCGTGCCGGATTCCCCGCCGGAGTCCATGGTGCGGCTGAGCTCGCTCCACCGGTCGCTGGTCCAGCGGTGTTCCGGGTCGGCGTCGCAGACGACCGCCCCGTCGGCGCCCGGGCCGGCGTCCGGCGCGCCGGCGCGGACGGCGACGGTGAGGGAGCCGGCGCAGCCGGGCCGGGGACAGGCGCCGAGGCGGATGCTGCGGGCCTGCTCGGGGAAGGCCGCGCGGCGCCCGGCGCGCACCAGGCGGGCGATCTCCTCGGTGGCCTCGGCGGCCGCGGGGTGGGCGGCGAGCCACTCCCCGTTGCGCCGCAGGAAGGCGGTGAGCGCGGCGACGGTACGCGGCGGGGAGGCGAAGCCGCGCTCCTGCGCGACCAGTCCGCTCCAGGAGCCCAGTACCGAGACCATCTTGGCCCGTACGTCGGCGGCGGTCCCGTTGAAGGGCAGGCCGGGCAGGTCTCCGCCGGTGGTCCGCTCGCGCAGGCCCGCGGGGGCCGCGCCGGCGAGCATCCGGCCGCACTCCTCGTAGAGGTGCGTGAGTTCCGCGAGGCCGGCGTCGAGGCGCTCCCGGCAGGGCCGGCACAGCAGGCCGCCGTCGGCGGTGCGCCGGCGGGCGCGCCCGTCGGCGGCCCGGCGGCGGCAGCCCTCCCCCTGGCACGGTGCCTTCACTGCCATGGTTCTCCCCCCTCGGCTCGCGGCGGTGTGGACGGTTCAGCCCTGGCCGAACCGGAAGCCGACGCCGCGGATCGTGATGATCCAGTTGGCGCCGATCTTGTTGCGCAGCGTGCTCACGTGCGTGTCGACGGTCCGGCGGGACCAGGAGTCGCCCCAGACTTGCTGCATCAGCATCTTGCGCGGGATGACCGTGTCGGGGTGCGAGGCGAGGAGGTAGAGCATGTCGAACTCCTTGCGGGTGGTCTCGACGGGCTCCCCGTGCAGGGTCACCTCCCGCGTGCCCGCGTCGATGCGCAGCGGCCCGCAGGTGATGGTGGCCGCGGCGGGCCGCGACGGTCTCGCCCGGCGCATGACCGCCTCCATCCGCGCCATCAGCTCGCGGAACCCGTACGGCTTGACCAGGTAGTCGTCCGCGCCTGCCTGGAGGCCCAGGACGCGGTCCAGCTCGCTGCCGCGGGCGGTGACCGCGATGACGGGGATCTCGTGGGCCGCGCGGATGCCCCGGCAGACCTCCAGCCCGTCCAGGTCGGGGAGTTCCAGGTCCAGGAGGACCAGGTCGGCGTCGGCGTAGCCGCGCAGCGCCTCGCTCCCGGTGCCAACGATGTCCACCTCGTGACCGTGCCGGCGCAGTCCGCGCGCCAGGGTCTCGGCCTCGACCGTGCTGCTCTCCACGATGAGGATCCGCCACAGGGCCGACTGGGCCGGCGCGTGCGGTGGCACCCTCAGCCCCTCGGCCGGCAGGAACGCACCGTTCGCCGTCCCCGCGGCGGTGGTGTGAGGTTCCAGTACAGCGAAGGTCCGCTGGTTCATCCGCCCCCCTCCCTCAAGCTCAGTTGAGCCAACGTCAACGAAGATACAAACCGCTTCGTCGGTTTGTCAAAGCCCGCAAAACGCGGCAAGGTTCGCGATAAGTAGATCAAATCAGGCCACAGCGGGGCACGAATCGCCGTTGATCAGGCCACCAAGCGGAGCCGGGGCACTCTTCCAATACCAACGGGGCGGTTTAATAATAGAAGGAAACTGATACAGGAGCTATGCGTGATGAAACAAGAACGCGCCGTCCGAACCCGTCAAGCACTGCTCGAGTCAGCGGCCACGGTGTTCGGGCGGCGCGGGTACGCAGAGGCGACGCTGAGCATGATCAGCGTGGGTGCCGGAGTGAGCCCGGGCGCGCTCCACTTCCACTTCGAGAACAAGGCGGCCGTCGCGGAGGCCGTGGAGACCGCCGGGGCCCGGACCCTGCGCGCCACCACCCGCGAGGTGTACACGCGGCGGACATCGGCCCTCCAGGCCCTGGCCGACAGCTCCCAGGCACTCGCCGGGCTGCTCCTGTCCGACGTCGTGGCCCGGGCCGCCTTCCAGCTCAACCGGGAGCCGGCCTACCCGTCGTCCTTCGGCCTGCCCGGCGAATGGCACGACTACGTACACCGGCTGCTCCTCGAAGCCGCGGAGGAGGGCGCCCTGCTGCCCGGACTCAACCACCGCAACGTGGCGACCACCGTGGTGGCCGCCACCCTCGGCTTCGAGGCCCTCGGCCGTGACGACCCCCAGTGGCTCGCCCCGCGCACGCTGGCCGGGTTCTGGCGGGTGGTCATGCCCTGTCTCGCCGGCCCCGCCACGCTGCGACGGCTGGACACGGCCGGAAGGGGGAGCTGACACGTCCGTGGCCCGTCGCCCCCTCGGCGGCGACGGGCCACACACCCGTACGAAGACACCCGCACCCGCACCCGCACCCGGACACGGGCCGGGGCCTTGCGCGCTCACACCGACCGCAGGGCCCTGACCGGCTCCCCCGCGTACTCCTGCGCCGCGTCCAGCACGGCCCGGCTCTCCCTCCCCAGCAGCTCGCGCACGTACCGGCGCGCCCGCGCGGGGTCCGCGTCCGCCACCCGCTCCGTCTTCCTCCCGTCCAGCAGCACGTCGTGCCGGCACACCACCGTCACCCCGGCCGGGTCCGGCTCCACGGACCACTCCCCGGAGTGCGCCGCGAGCAACGGGTGCGGCCGCAACCGCTTGAAGACGATCCGCCCGGCCGCCGGGAAGCACACCCGCACCTCGTCCGTCGGGTACGGGGAGCCGTCCGCGTCCCGGTTGGCCAGCCGGACGCGCTGCACCCCGGGCCGGTGCTCCGCCACCTCGGCCCCCGTGACGTGCGCCACCCGGCCGGGCCAGGACCCGGCCTCGTACAGGAACGTCTGGACGGGCTCGGCCGGCCCCTGGATCCGCACGGACTCCTCGAAGGACACCAGGCGCCCGTCGAGCCCCCGCCAGCGCTCGGCGACGGCCCGCAGCCCGTCGGCCGCCGCCCGCCCCCGCGCCGCGGCGGCGTCGAGGACCCGCTGCGCCCCGGGGACCTCCGCGACGGTGAGGTCCTGCTCCAGGAGCAGCCGGGACCAGCCCGGGGCCAGCCGCTCCACGCGCCAGCTGCCGCTCGAAGCCGTCACGGGCGCCTCGGGCCGCTCCTCGCGGAAGTCGACGCGCCGCCGCCCGGCGTCCAGGTTCCGCCGCCACAGCGACGCCCGCGGCTCCCCCTCCGCCCCCGCCCAGTGCAGGTACCGCTCGGTGAGCCCGTCGAAGTCCAGCCGCTCCGTGTGGACGGTGTCCGCCAGGAACAGCGGCCACGGCGTGGTGTCGGCCACCAGGGTGTACAGGGTTCCCGCCGGCGCGGCCGCGTCCACCGCGTACGACAGCCGGTGCACTCGCTCCACTGACATCGGACACCTCTCTCAGCGCTTGGCACAGATCCTGTCTCGATCCGCCGGAGTCCGAGTGGACCGCCGCTGGTGTCTCAGACCGCGGCCCGGCTGCCCAGTACGCGGTTGACCAGTTCGAGGAAGCGCCGGGGGGTGTCGCCCAGTTCGAGGAGCTCCCCGTCGAGGAGGACGTCGAACTTGCGCTCGATGGAGCCGGTGGTCTGCAGGACGGAGAGCGAGTCGTAGCCGAGCTCGTCCCAGTACAGGTCCTGGACGTCCTCGGTCAGCTCGACGCACTCCTCCTCGCCTCCCCAGATCCGCAGGATGCGGGTCAGGTCGGTGAGTTCCAGCCGGTGCATGGTGTTCCTCTCTCCTGGTCCGCCGGCGTGGCGACGCGTACCGGGTCGCCACGAGCCTCGCCGACGGTCCTGGAGGGCCGCTCACGCCGGGGCCCAGCCGCACTGGAGCCCCGCCACCACACCGCCCGGCGGCCCGGCCGCCCCCTGATATACCTATGCGGCGTACAGATCGAAGGTGGAGCTGCGCCGCGGTCCCGCGACCACGTCCAGCGCGGGGTCCACCCGCAGCATCGCCTGGTGCAGGCGCTGGAGCTGCTGCGAGGGTTCCACCCCCAGTTCGCCGATCAGCCGGGCACGCAGCCGGCGGTAGACGTCCAGGGCGGTCGCCTGCCGGCCCGAACGGTAGAGGGCCACCATGGCCTGCGAGTGCAGGCCCTCGTGCTGCGGGTTGCGGGCCATCAGCTCGGTGAGCTCCGCGAGGAGTTCGGTGTGCCGGCCCAGCCGGAGGTCGACGTCGATGCGGCGCTCGGTGGTCACGAGGCGGCTCTCGGCGAGCCGCAGCACCTCGATCTCCAGGATCGGCCCGACGCGCACGTCGACCAGGGCGGGGCCCTGCCACAGGTCGAGCGCCTTGCGCAGCAGGTCGGCGGCGCGCTCGTCGTCGCCCTCGTCGAAGGCGTTCTGGCCGGCGGCCGCGAGGGCCTCGTAGGTGTGGACGTCCACGGACTCCTGCGGGATCTGGAGCAGGTAGCCCCCGTGCCGCGTCGCGAGCACGTCCTTGGCCGTGCCCGGCGCACCCGGCCCCATCGCCGTGCCGAGTCTGCGGCGCAGCTGGAGGATGTACGTCTGCAGGGTGGTGAGCGCGCTCTCGGGCAGTTTGGTGCCCCAGATCTCCTCCATGAGGGTCGGTACGGGCATCACCCGGCCCGGGTAGAGCGCGAGAAGCGCCAGGATCTGACGCGGCTTGCCCGCCGTAGGAACGATCGATGCCCCGTTGACCTCGGCACTCAACGGACCCAGAACCTGAATCTCCACGGTCTCCCCGTCTCCCCTCCACATTTCGTCGAGATACTCTCGGTTATCAGTATTCGACCCGATGACGGTAAGGCAGCCCAGGGCAACATCACCGGGCGCTCAAGCCGACGTCGAGCAGACCTCCGAAACGGGCGAACAGCTGGCGGATTCCTAGCACAAGATTCCGACAGGACGTCAAAACCGGTGCTCAGCCCATGGATCAGGCCCGTCGTATCTGTTCCGATTCCCGGCTGTGCAAATTAATTCTCAGGTTTTCCGGCAGTTTCTGTAAAAGACCTGACAGAGATCTCTCCTATCGGCGGCCGCCGCGCCCGCTCCCCGGACGGGTCAGCCGACCCGGGCGAGGCGCTTGCGCGCGGTCTCCGGGGATTCCGCCGGGGTCTCGGGGCTGCTCATCAGGATCGAGCGCTGGAGGCTGCGCAGGGCGGCCGACGGCTCGATGCCGAGTTCGCGCACCAGGGTGGAGCGCAGCCGCTGGTACACGCTGAGCGCCTCGCCGCGCCGGCCCGAGCGGTGCAGGGCGAGCATGAACTGCCCGTGCAGGTTCTCGTGGATGCGGTAGCGGCTGGCCAGCACGGTCAGCTCCGCGAGCAGCTCGCGGTGCCGGCCGAGGCGCAGGTCGGCCTCGATGCGCTGGTCGAGCGCACACAGCCGGGTCTCCTCCAGCCGGCGGGTCTCCATGTCCAGCTGCACCCCGCCCTCGACGTCGGCGAAGGCCTGCCCCTGCCACAGGGCGAGCGCCTCGCGCAGCAGCCGCGCGGCATTGGGGAAGTCCCCGGCGTCCATGGCCCGGTAGCCCATTCCGGCCAGCCGGTCGAATTCACGGACGTCACTGGTCCCGCCCGCGCTGTTCAGCATGTATCCGCCGGGCAGCGTGACCAGCACGTCCTTGGCGGTGCGCGACCCGTCGGTGCCCTCGAGAGCGTGGCCGATGAGCCCGCGCAGCTGGAGCACGTACGTCTGGAGCGTGGTACGGGCGCTGCGCGGCGGCTCGGTCCCCCACAGCTCCTCGATCAGCGCGGCCACGGGCACCACCTGGTCCGCGTGGAGCGCGAGCAGCGCCAGGACCTGGCGGGGCTTGGCGGCGGTGGGGGTGATCGAGACCCCGTTCTCCCGCACGGTCAGAGCGCCCAGTACATCGATGTCCACGCCGTACTCCCCTGCTTCGTTCTTGGATGAACCCTCGAAGTTCGCTGGAACGAGGAAAAAACAGCTGCGCCGGTTTGTCAATACCAAACCGGCTGTACCGTTTTTTGCTCCGCGGGCCCGGCCGCCCCTCCCTAAAACAGCCTCTGACCTGCATATTCAATGGTCTGACGATCATCGGGCGCCCCTCAGAACCGCCTTCCGGGCCAGATGAACTCCTTCAGATCGCCCCTCAGAACGACGGGAAACGGCCGAGAACAGACCGAAGAGTTGGCTGATTTTCGCCTATTGAGGCCGCCACACCCCACCCGAAGGCACGCTTCGAGAGCCTCCGAGTCCAGGCAGTACGGAATTACGGCGGCTCCACAAACCGCTTTCCCGGTTTGCTGAACTGCACTTTCGGTAGGCAGACGGCAGGGCGGAAGCGGAACACCGCTGGAGCACCACTCGAAACGGAGGCGCGGAGCCCACCTCCGGCAGGGGGTCTCCCCACGGCATTCGAGCCTCGGACCAGCGGTTGCCGGAACCCCTTTCACCTGTCGGCGACCCACCCCGTCGAGGTGGCCGGCCGGGCGCCCGCTGGCCGGTTCCCCGTGGTCCACATGCCGGACATCCCCGCGCGGGGACGCCGCCGCACCGCGGCCACTTCACGTTGGCGAACCCTCCGGGCACGGCCCGCGCTCCCCCGGAGCCGCGCCCGGCCGCCCGGCCCCGCTCCACCCCCCGGTACCACCCTCACCGCCATCGATCGAGCTGAACTGCGCGAACCGGTACATGTCACCGGTGTCCGGCGCCCCGCGGCCTCCCCTCCCACCCCTGCGCCGCACTCCGCGCCCCCCGGAGCCCCCGCCGGATCCCCGGGCACGCAAAGGGAATGCCATCACCGCGCAACCACCCGCCGCCCCCCTCGCCCGGCCGCCCCGCACCCGCCCTCCGGCTAAAGGATTGCTCTTGACGCGCTTGAGATCATTCTCTGCGGGTGGCGAAGATTCACCTCCGCCCGACCGCCGGAGACCTGGGCAAATATGCGCCGACGAGTTGGCCGGAATCTGGCCTTCCATATATTTCCCGGACCTGCTCGCAGCTACCTCTGGAGAAAAAACCGGTTGGTATATATTTTTCTGAGCAGTCACACCTGTTACTGGTCAGCGCTGTCTAGGGGGAACAATGAGCGCGAGCACGTTTCACGTTGGGCGCACAGCGGTCTACGACCGGGCGGAGTCGGTCACGACTCCGGAAGAGCTGCACGACTCCTGCTTCCCGTCCCTCACCACCGTTCCGAAGGAACTGGTACACCGCACGTCCACGGCGCAGGTCCTGCTCACCGACTGGCAGCGGCTGGATGACGCCCGCTTCTCCGTGACCGCTCGCTGGCCCCTCTCCCACGCGTTCTTCACCCCCGTCGGCGACGGCTACTACGACCCGCTCATGTGCGCCGAAACGATTCGTCAGATCGCCTACCTCCTGGGCCACGCGGAGTTCGCCGTCCCCTTCGGCCACCAGTTCGTCCTGTGGGACCTCAGCGTCAGCGTCGTGAGACCCGAGCGCCTGCGGGTCGGCCTGGTGCCCGCCACCGTCGACCTCGAGATCACGTGCGTCGAGATCAAGCGCCGCGCGGGCCGGCTCTCCGGGCTCGGCTACGAGGCGGTCGTACGCCGGGACGGACAGGTCGTCGCGACGGGCCGGGCCTCCGTCACCTGCACCAGCCCGGCCGTGTACCAGCGGATCCGGCCCGAGCACGTCCTGACGCCCGAGCACCGTCCGCTGCCGCTGACGGCCCCGGCCGCTCCGCAGAGCGTGGCCCGGCTGTCCCCGACCGACGTGGTCCTCTCCCCCCTCGACCGGGAGAACCGCTGGCAGCTCCGGGTCGACACCAACCACCCCGTCCTCTTCGACCACTGGGTCGACCACGTACCGGGCATGGTCCTCATGGAGGCCGCCCGGCAGGCCGCCGCATCCGCCCTGGGCCGCCCCTCCTTCATGCCGCTGGCCGTCGCCGGCGAGTTCAAGCGGTACGTCGAACTGGACGCACCCTGCGTCATCGAGTCCGAGCGCCTGTTCCAGGACGTGCCCGGCGCGGAGGAAGTCGCCCGCGTGACCGGCCACCAGAACGGCGAGCTCACCTTCGTCGGCACCGTCACGGCGTCCTCCTACGGCTACTGACCCCCAAGCTCCCGGCTTTCCCCCTCATCGGCACACCACGGCCCGACCACCCTCGGTCATTTTTCGCGCCGCGGTGCCGCCGCTCGTTGGCGTTGGCATCACCCGCTGTAAGATACGAACGGGACGGACGGTTTGCAGCAGGGCTTCCGACGCTCCGAACATCTGCGAGGGAAGGAGCCAACGTGGCTGAACAGGTCCGAGCCATCCGCACGCGCCAGGCGATCCTGAGCGCGGCGGCCAGGGTGTTCGACGAACGGGGCTACCAGGCGGCCACCATCTCGGAGATCCTCACCGTCGCGGGGGTGACCAAGGGCGCCCTGTACTTCCACTTCCAGTCCAAGGAAGACCTGGCCCAGGGCGTCCTCACCGCGCAGAACGAGGATCTTCTGCTCCCTGAGCGCCCCGCCAAACTCCAGGAGGTGGTGGATGCCGTCATGCTGCACACCCACCGCCTGCGGACCAACCCCATGGTCCGCGCGGGCGTCCGGCTGAGCCTCGACGTGAACGCCGGGGGGCTCGACCGCAGCGCCCCGTTCCGCAACTGGGTCGACAAGTTCACGGACCTCCTGGAGAAGGCCCAGGCCCAGGGCGAACTGCTGCCCCACGTGGTACCGGCCGAGACCGCCGACGTCATCACCGGTGCCTACGGCGGCGTCCAGTCCATGTCCCAGGCGCTCACCGAGCACCAGGACCTGGGGCAGCGGGTCAACGCGCTGCTGCGCCACCTCATGCCGAGCATCGCCCAGCCCTCGGTCCTCGCCTCCCTGCACCTCGGCGAGAGCCGCGCGGAAGAGGTCTACCTCGAAGCCCGGCAGCTGGGCCGCGAGCAGGCGGACGAGGAAGACTGAGCGGCCCCGGCACCGGGCCGCTCACCACCCCCCGCGGGAGGGCTCCGCTTTCCCCTGTGCACCGCCGGCCGGAAGGCTCCCGCGCGGTGCGCTTCGTGCTGCCCCCGCGTCCCTCGGCGGCGACCGGGTTCCGGTCCGCCGGGAAGAGCCGCGACGGCGCCCCGCGCGGCCGTGGGGGTTCCGCCCCGCCGGCCGTCGCTCTTTGTGCCTGCAACACATGCCCCCCTGCTGTCTGCTCCTAGAAATATACCGCACGTCCCGTTCTTTTCAATGGTTCTCACGAACTAGGCTGCGTCGCATGACCGACTCTTCCCCGCGCCTGGTGCCCGTCACCCCGGACAACTTCGACGCGGTGTGCGCCGTACGGGTCCATCCCGCTCAGGAGCACCTCGTCTCCCCCGTCGTGAAATCCCTCGCCGAGGCCTACGTGCACGGCGAGACCGCCTGGCCCCGCGCCATCGTCGACGGGGACGAGGTGGTCGGGTTCGTCATGGCCTTCATGGACTTCGTCTGGGACCCGGCGAAGGACCCCGAGCACCGCCGCTCGGGACTGTGGCGCCTGAACATCGCGGCCGGACGGCAGGGCAAGGGCTACGGCCGCTTCGCCGTCGAGGCGGTCACGGAGGAGATCCGCCGCCGCGGCGGAACGCGGGTGTACGTCACCTGGAAGCCGGTCGAGGACAGCCCCGAGCCCTTCTACCTGGGCCTCGGCTTCCGCCGCACCGGCGAACTCAGCGGCGACGAACCCGTGGGCGTCCGCGACCTCACCCCCGGCCCCGACGCCGCCCCCGTCCCCGCCTAGCCGAGCACCACGGTCCCCGACATCCCCGGCACCTCCGCCCCGGCCCCCGCCCGGTACTGCTGCGGGCTCACCCCGCGGACCCGCTTGAAGGCCGTCGACAGCGCGAACGCGCTCCCGTACCCCACCCGGCGGGCCACCGTCGCCACCGTGGCGTCCGGCTCGCGCAGCAGGTCGGCGGCCAGGGCGAGCCGCCAGCCCGTCAGATGGGCGACGGGCGGCTCCCCGACGAGCTCGGTGAAGCGCCGGGCCAGCGCGGCCCGCGACACCCCCGCCCGCCGGGCCAGCTCCGCCACGGTCCACCCGTACGCCGGGTCCTCGTGCAGCAGCCGCAGCGCCACCCCGACGACCGGATCGCCCTGCGCCCGGTACCAGCCCGGGGCCCCCGCCTCCGGGGCGGCGAGCCAGGCCCGCAGCACCCCGATGAGCAGCAGGTCGAGCAGCCGGTCCAGGACCAGCTCCTGCCCGGGCTCGTCCCGCGCCACCTCCGTGGCCAGCAGCGTGATCAGGGTGACGTCCGCGGCCCGCGCCGGCCGCACCAGCACGGCGGGCAGCGCGCCCAGCAGCCGCCGTCCGATCTCGCCCGGCGCCTGGTACGTCCCGCTCAGCGCCACCGCCGAGCCGGCGCCCGGCCCCGGCCGGCCCCAGGTCCGCACCCCGAGCGCCAGCCGCTCGCCGAGGTCCTCGCCCTCCGGCGTACGGCACCGCTGGTCGGGTCCGACCGTGATCTCCACCGGGGTGTCCCGGGAGTCCGCGAGGGTGTACGCCCCGGGCCCCCGTACGACGGCCACGTCGCCCGGGCCGATCAGCGCCGGCTCCCCGTCGTCGGGCAGCAGCCAGGCCGGCCCCCGCACCATGGTGATCACCGACAGCGGGGCCCGGTCCTCGATCCGCACGGCCCAGGGCGGGTCGAAGACGGACTTCAGCAGGACGGCGCCCCGCGCCTTGGGCCCGTCGAGCAGACCGGTCAACGTGTCCATGGCCCCATCCTCACCCGGCCGCCGCTCCCCCGTCCCCCCTCAGACGTCCCAGACGCCGCTGGCCGCCACCTCGCGCGCGTAGTCGGCGAAGTCCCGGGGCGGGCGCCCCAGTACCTCCTGCACCCCGTGGACCAGGTGCGCGTTGCGCCCGTCCAGGATCAGGGCGAACAGCTCGGCGAACTCCTCCGGGAGCCCCTCCTCGCGCAGCGCCGCCCTGTACTCCCCGTCGGAGACGGGCACGTACGCGATCTCGCGCCCGGTCACCTTCGACAGCTCGGCGGCCACCTCCCCGAAGCCCAGCAGCCGCGGCCCGGACAGCTCGTACGTCCGGCCGACGTGCCGGTCGTCGGTGAGCGCGGCCACCACCACGTCGGCGATGTCATCGGCGTCCACGAAGGGTTCGACCGCGTCCGCCACCGGCAGGGCGATCACCCCGGCCCGTACGGGGTCCAGGAAGAAGGCCTCGTCGAAGTTCTGGTTGAACCAACTGGCGCGCACCACGGTCCAGTCGGCGCCGGAGTCCTTCAGCCGGTCCTCGGCCGCGCGGGCCGCCTCCTCGCCGCGCCCGGACAGCAGCACCAGCCGGCGCGCCCCGGCCGCCACGGCCGCCTCCGCGAAGGCGCCGACCTGTTCGGCGGCTCCGGGGAAGGCGAGGTCGGGGTGGTAGGTGACGTACACCCGGTCCACGTCCCGCAGGGCCGGCCCCCATGTGGCGGGCTCGTGCCAGTCGAAGGCCGGAGCCCCGGTCCGCGAGCCGATCCGCACCGGCCGGCCCTGGACCCGCAGCCGCTCCGCCACCCGCCGCCCGGTCTTGCCGTTGCCGCCGATGACCAGGGTCTTCTTCGTCTCGTTCGTGTTCGTCGTCATGGCACCAGTCAATCCCCGCACGCCGGGACGCGACATGGCCCAGACGCTCGCCCGCATACGCGTGCGTCCACGCCCCGCTACTTCTCGGCGAGGGTGTGCGCGACGAGGGCGTTGGCGTGCCCGTGGCCGATCCCGTGCTCGCTCTTGAGCCAGGAGACCAGCTCCATGTGCCTGGTCAGGGGAGAGGTGCGGATCAGCTCCTGCCACTCCGCCACCGGACGGCCGTACTTCTTCTCGATGGAAGGGAAGTAGCTGGCGGGGCCCTTCACCGGCTCGCTCATATCGTCTCGCTCCTCGTGAGTGTTTCAGCTGTTTGCGCGGGGCGGTTCCCGTCCCCACAGGGGTAGACCGGGGTCCGTGCGGAAACTCATCGCGGATCCCGGAAGTTTTCCGCCCCGGACCACCCGGCTCTCATGATCTGCCGGACCCTCAGGTCAGTCCCGGGCGGGGCATGTGATCCCATGATCCACATGACGAGGACTCTCTACCTGTTCTGCTCCGCCGCCCCGCCCGTCTTCGACGTGGCCCACGTGATCGAGGACGCCCAGTCGCGCGGCTGGAACGTGTGCGTGGGCCTGACCCCGACGGCGGCGCGCTGGGTGTCCGAGAGCCTCGACGGACTCGCCGCCCTCACCGGCAACCCGGTGCGCTGGCAGTACAAGCTCCCCGGGGAGCCCGACGTGTGGCCGGACGCGGACGCCGTGCTGTTCGCCCCCGCCACCTTCAACACGGTCAACGCCTGGGCGCTGGGCCTCACCGACCGGTTCACCGTCGGCGTCGCCGCCGAGGCCCTCGGCAAGGGCGTCCCCGTGGTCGCCATGCCCTGCACCAACACCGCGCTCGCCGCGCACCCCCAGTTCGAGCAGTCCCTCGCCGTCCTGCGCGGTGCGGGCGCCGAGCTGCTGTACGGGGAGGGCGGTTTCGTCCCCGGCCCGGCCGGCACCGACGCCCCGCCGCACTTCCCGTGGCAGACGGCCCTCGACGCGGTGGACCGCGCCGCCGCCGCGCAGGCGTAGGCCTACTCCCCCGTGACCCCGTCGATCGCCTCGCGCAGCAGGTCCGCGTGGCCCGTTGTGCCGGGCGTACTCCTCGATCATGTGGGCCAGGATGTAGTGCAGCGAGTACGGCTGGTCGCCGAAGTGCCCCCGCACGTCGAGGGATTCGGCGGCCGCCACGATCTGCCGGGACCGCTCGCAGGTCTCCTCCCAGATCCGGAACGACTCGGCGGGGTCCGCGTCCTCGACGTGGAACTCCGTCCACTCCCCGGCCTCGTTCTTCGGGAAGTACCCGCGTACGTCCTCACCGGCCAGCACGTTGCGGAACCAGCCGCGCTCCACCTCCGCGAGGTGGCGTACGAGCCCCAGCAGGCTCAGCCCGGACGGCGGGACGGCCTTGCGCCGCAGCTGCTCGTCCGTCAGGCCCGCGCACTTCATCCGCAGGGTGTCCCGCTGCCACTGCAGGACGCTGGTCAGGGTGGCCCGTTCGTCGCCCACCAGCTCGGGCGGGGTGCGTCGTTCATCGCTCATCGGCCGATGATCACACCGGCGACCGCGCCCCGCCGTCCTTTCCACATGCCGGACGAGCGGTCGGCCCGGCGGCCCCCCTCAGGCCGCCACCCGCCGCCCCGCTCAGGCCGCCACCGGCCGCCCCGCACCGGCCAGCGCCCGTACGCCCTCCAGGCTGCTCCCGTACCCGGGCCGCCAGCCCAGTTCCCGCCGGGCCTTGGCGTTCGACATCCGCAGGTCGGTGCCCATGATGGCGTGCGCGAGCGGCGCGGGCCGCAGCACCCACAGCGGTACGGTCATCGGCGCCGGCGCCCCGAAGGCCTCCGCCACCGCCCCCATGTGCCCGCCCCAGCCGACCGGCGCGTCGTCGGCGATGTTGTACGCCTCGCCCGCGCGCCCCGCGTCCACCGCCAGGGCCACCGCCCGCGCCGCGTCCGCCACGTCGACCCAGCTCAGCGCCCGCCCCTTGTCGGCGACGACGGGCAGCTTGCGCCCCCTCAGCAGCGGCACCAGGTGGCTGTCGGTGACGCCCTCCCCGTAGAACAGCCCGAACCGCAGGCTGACGCCCTCGATCCCGTCGGCGGTGAAGGCCAGTTCCTCCTTGGTCCGCATCGCGCCGACGTGCCGCTCCAGCCAGACGTTCGTGCCGTGCGGCCCGAAGCCGTCGTCCTCGCCGATCAGCGCCCCGCCGTGGTCCCCGTACCCGTAGCCGAACATCATCGACTCGACGACGAACCGCCGCGCCCCCGTCTCCCGGGCCGCGGCCAGCAGGTTCACGGTGCCTTCGGTGCGCAGCCGGTTGGTGCCCGCCATGTCCTGGTGGCGGGCCATCGCCTTGCCCGAGAGCGCGGTGGCCGCGTGCACGACGACGTCGAAGCCCCGCCCGTCGACGGCCCTCAGCAGCCCCTCCCGGTCGAGCAGGTCGGCCCGTACGTCCATCCCCGCGCCCCGGCCGAGGCCCGCGACCTCGTGGCCCGCCGCCCGCAGGGCCGCCGCCGCCCGCTGTCCCAGTACCCCGCTCGCGCCCGCCAGCAGCACCTTCATGGCCGTCCTCCTCCGTCGTGGTCTCACTCAGGGGACAGACGGGCCCGGGCGGATGTGACACCTTCCCGGAGGAAATCCGGAAAGATCTCCTCGCTACGCCGCGTAGAGGTCGAAGGTCGATCCCCGTCTGGGGCCCGCCACCACGTCCAGCGCCGGGTCCACGTTCAGCATCGCCTGGTGCAGCCGCTGGAGCTGCGGCGACGGTTCGACGCCCAGTTCCCCGATCAGCCGTCCGCGCATCCGCCGGTACACGTCCAGCGCGCCCGCCTGCCGCCCGGACCGGTACAGCGCCACCATCAGCTGCGAGTGCAGCCCCTCGTGCCGGGGGTGGCGGGCGGCCAGCTCGGTGAGTTCGGCGAGGAGTTCGGTGTGGCGTCCGAGCCTCAGGTCGGCGTCGATCCGCCGTTCGACGGTGCCGAGCCGGCTCTCCTCCAGCCGCATCACCTCGATCTCCAGGACCGGCCCCACCCGTACGTCGACCAGCGCGGGTCCCTGCCACAGCGCGAGCGCCTCGCGCAGGAGGGCGGCCGCGCCCTCGTCGTCGCCGCCGTCGAAGGCGGCCTGTCCCCGGCCGACGAGCCCCTCGTACACGTGGGCGTCGACGGCCTCGGACGGCACCTGCAGCAGGTACCCGCCGTGCCGCGTCGTGAGGACCTCCTTCGCGGCGCCGGGCCGGCCGGCGCCCATGGCCGTACCGAGCCGCCGACGCAGCTGGAGGATGTAGGTCTGCAGGGTGGTGAGCGCGCTGTTGGGCGGCTCCTGCCCCCAGATCTCCTCCATGAGCACGGGCACCGGCAGCACCCGCCCGGGGTGCAGTGCGAGGAGGGCCAGGATCTGCCGCGGCTTGGACGCCGTCGGCACGATCGAGCCCCCGTCCACCTCGGCACTCAGCGGACCCAGAACCTGAATTCTCACGTTCTCCCCCTCCGTACGTCGCTTCGCCCCGCTGTCCGCATCCGGCGGAAATCGCCGGACGCGACCTAGACCCCGCTGCCGAGGTACCGCCGGCCGCGTTCCCCGTCCGCCGGCAGCCGCGTGTCGCGGCCCCGCGTCCGGTACTCCCGCGCCCGTTCGGCGCCGACGAGGCTCGGCAGCAGCAGCCCCCACAGGGCGGCCACCTTCCGCTGGAGCTCCGCGTAGGACAGCCCGGTCCCGGCCAGGACCTCGATGCCGCAGACGGCGGCGGCCACCAGCGCCTCGGCGCTCTCCCACCGGTCGGCGGCCGAGCCCCCGTCACCGGCGGCGTCCCCGCCGTCGAGCCCGTCGAGCGACGGGTCGAGCGGCAGCTCGCCCGCGTCCCGCGCCATCCGCAGCAGTTCGCACACCGCCTCGAGCCACGCCCCGTGGAAGTCCACGGCGGGCGGCTGCTGTCCGGCGCACTCCTTGGTGATGCGGAAGCTCGCCGGGATCGCGGGATCCTCGTGCAGCGTCCGCGCCAGCCAGTGCGTGGTGTCGATCAGTGCCTGCAGGGGCGAGGCCCCGCTCTCCCGCAGGCTCCGGACCGCCTCGCGCAGCAGGCCGCACCCGCGCTGCTGCACGGCGTCTGCGAGTTCGTCCTTCGAGGCGAAGTGAAAGTACAGCGCCCCCTTCGTCACCCCGGCCGCACCCGCGATCTCACCGAGCGTCGCGTTGGCGTACCCGCTGCGGTGGAACAACTCGGCCCCGGCGAAGACCAGCCTCCTGCGGGTCCGCTCCGACCTTTCCTGCACCGCTCCGTCTCCTTCCACCCCCGCTGCCGTTGCCCCCGGCCGTTCCCCGGCCGGTGCCGCCCGCCTCCGGCCGGCACCAGCCGCGCGGGTCAGGCCCGTACGAGCCGGTCCGCCCTCACTCCCGCTCCGGCGGCCGCCGCGGCCGCGGGCGCCTGCTTGCCGCCGACGCCGCCTTCGGGACCGGCCATCAGGATCGACCGCTGCAGGCGGCGCAGGGTGGTCGACGGCTCCAGCCCCAGGTCCCGGACGAGCGTGGCGCGCAGCCGCTGGTACACGTCCAGCGCCTCGCCGCGGCGGCCCGAGCGGTGCAGGGCGAGCATGAACTGTCCGTGCAGGTTCTCGTGGGTGCGGTACCGGCTCACCAGTACCGTCAGTTCCGCCAGCAGCTCCCGGTGGCGGCCGAGCTTCAGGTCGGCTTCGATGCGCTGGTCGAGCGCGCACAGCCGGGTCTCCTCCAGGCGGCGCGTCTCCATGTCCAGCTGTACGCCGCCCTGTACGTCGGCGAAGGCGGGCCCGGACCACAGGGCGAGCGCCTCGCGCAGCCGCTGCGCGGCGACCGGGTGGTCACCCGCGTCGATCGCCCGGTAGCCCAGGCCGGCCAGCCGGTCGAACTCGCGCACGTCGCTGGTGCCGCCGCCGCTGTTCAGCATGTAGCCGCCGGGCAGGGTGACGAGCACGTCCTTCGCGGTGCGCTCCCCGTCGTTCCCCTCCAGGGCGGTGGCGATCAGCGCGCGCAGCTGGAGGACGTACGTCTGCAACGTGGTGCGGGCGCTGCGCGGGGGCATCGTCCCCCACAGCTCCTCTATCAGTGCCGAGACCGGGACGACCTGGTCGGCGTGGAGGGCCAGGAGTGCCAGGACCTGCCGGGGCTTGGGGGCGGTGGGCGTGATGGAGATTCCGTTCTCCCGCACGGCGAGTGCGCCCAGTACATCGATGTCCACGTCGTACTCCCCTGTCCTTTGGATGAGTCGCAAGAGTCAGTAGAAAACAGGCCGGACGGTTTGTCAATACGAAACCGGGCAGCCAGTTTGGACCCCGGCGAGACCTCTACACCGCTCAGCAAACCCGTTTGACCTGGGCTTTTACGGATTCTGCCGCCGCCCAGGGTCATGCGGTGCTCTTCAGCCGCCTCGCAGCAGTAGCCATATAACACCCTCAGGGGCTCAAAAATCAAACCAGTCAGTCTGTTTCATTGTCCGCAGATACCTCCGCAAGGACCGCAGCCGCCGCCTCGTCCCGGGCGATCCCCGGCAGGATCACGGTCCAGATCCGGGTCAGGAGCTGCCGGGCACCGCGCCCGGGCTCGGCCCCCGCGAGCCCCTCCAGTCCGACGGTCAGCGCCACCACCAGCCGCGTCGCCTCCTGCGGGGACACCCCCTCGGCCAGCAGCCCGGCCCGGTCGGCGGCGGCCAGCAACTCCGCGGCCCACAGCCGCCACTGCCCGCGCAGGTCCGTCCGGCTGCTGTGCCCCATGTCCGCGCACAGTGCGAACGCGGCCCGCACGACGATGTCCTCGGCCAGCATCGTGTACGTGGTCCCGACCAGCGCCCGCAACGATCCGTCGGCGTCCCCGCGTTCGCCCCCGGCCTCGGCCGCCTCCCGCAGCGTCCGCGCGGCCCGCTCCTCCACGGCCAGGGCGAGGGAGGTCTTGCCGTCGAAGTGGAAGTAGAGGGCGCCGGGGGTCACTCCGGCCCGCCGGCTGATCGCGGCGATCGACGCGGCGGTGAACCCCTCCTCGGCGAACACCTCCGCGGCGGCGTGCACCAGCGATTCCCTCGTGCGTGCCGCACGTTCCTGCTTGACCATGGGGGGCTCTCCACACCGCGTCCACCGCATCAGCGGTCCGCCCCGCGGAAAGGGGTACGTGGCGTGGCGTCCTGCGCCACAGTCGGGTCCACCACCGGAGCCGGGCCGGACTCCCACCGGAGCAGGACCACCCCCCGTTAACGCCGTTAACACCAGGCCTTGCCCCCAACTCCCCCAGACCGGCAGGTTCAGCCCGAAACGACCGCCACACCCCGCCGACCCGTTAACGCCGTTAACGCCGTTAACGCTCCCCCGACCCACCTCCGGCACCGCCGGACCCCCCACCGCCCCGGGCACCCCCGCCCGTCACCGTTAACGGCGTTAACGCTCCCGGGTACCCCGGGCACACGAAAAGGCGGTGACGCCCGGCGCCACCGCCACGACTCCCCGGACCGGGGCCCCGCCTCAGCCCCCGGCCCGCCGCTCCACCAGCAGCCCGACCCCGTCGAAGATCCGCTCCAGCCCGAACTCCAGCCCCTGGTCCTGCCCCCCGTGCATGGCGATGGACCCCAGCGCCACCGCGAGCGCCGGATACTCCTCCCCCCGCTCGGCCACCACCGCACCGAGTACGGCCCCCAGTTCGGCGTCCACCCCGCCCGTGCCGTCCGCGCCCCGCTCCTGTCCGGCGACCCCCCGCACGTGCCCGGTCACCAGCACCACCACGTCCATGGCCTCCGCCCCGCTCAGCCCGCGCCCCTCCAGCGCGGCCAGCGCCCGCTCCAGCCACCCGACCTCCCGGGGCCCCATCGCCCGCGCCCCCACGGTCGCGTCCAGCAACCACGGGTGCGCCCGGTACCCGGCCAGCAACTCCCGCGCCCAGACTCCGAGCCGCTCACGCCAGCCACCCCCGGCCGCCGCCAACGCGGAGTCCAGCCCCGCGCCCGGGTCGGGCAGGGCCGCCTCCACCATCAGCGCGACGAGCTCGGCCTTGCCCGGCACGTACCGGTAGAGGGCCATCTTGGTGACCCCCAGTTCCCCGGCCACCCCCTGCATCGACACCCCGCCGAGCCCCGCCGCATCGGCGATCCCCACGCCCGCCGCCGCGATCTGCTCCAGGGTCAGCCCCCGACGGGGCCCCCGCGCGGGCGTCACCGGCGGCCCCCACAACAGCCGCACCACCGCACCCCAGGCCCCGTCCGCCACCGCCCGCTCCCCTCACCGCACACCAAAACCGCGTCCACCGTACACAACACGCGCCAACCCCCCACCCCCACACCCCACCCCCACTCACACCCGCGCCAGGAACTCCCGGTACCAGGGGGCGGCCTCGTCCAGGCACGTCAGCGGCCCGGGTCCCGGCGGGCAGTCGGCGGCGGCCCAGACCGGCGCACTGTCGTACCAGTGGTCCTGCGCGACCAGCCTGAACTGGTTCGGCCCCACCCGGCAGCCCGCGGCGGCCATGCGCTCCAGGCATTCGGCCTCGGAGAGGTGACCGTCCACGGGCGGAAGCACACCGCGTTCGGTGAGGGCCCCCACCAGGTCGGCGGCCCTGACCGGCACGGGATGGCTGGCGTGCCAGACGGTCCCTCCGGCCGGGCCGGCTCCGAGCGCGAGCCGGGCGATGAGCCGGGCGAGATCGCGGACCGCCACCACCGACAACAGGGCCCGTCCCTCCTCCCACAGCGCCCCGGTGGCTCCCAGGAGCTGGTCCAGGGCCGGCACGAGCCAGCGGTCCCCGGCCCCGATCACCAGACCGGGCCGGAGCACCACCGCCCCGGCGGCCAGCGCGACTCCCTCGCCGGCGAGCCGGGTCCGGCTCGCCGGCGACTGGGGGGTGGGGACGACGGCGTTCACGGTCATCCCCCGGTGGGGTCCCCGGCCGTAGACCGCCGCGGTGGACAGGTGGACGATCCGCCGGACCCCCGCCTCCCGCGCCTCGGCCATCAGCGCCTCGGTCCCGCCGATGTTGACGGCCGCGCACTCCCCTTCGTCGGATCCGATCCGCGAGGCCAGGTGGAGGAGGACGTCCGCCCCCTCGCAACTCCCGCGCAGCGATCCGGGGTCGGACAGGTCTCCCCCGCGCCATTCATCGGCCGGCCAGTCGGCCGCCGGAGCCGCACGGCCCACGGTCCGCAGGACCAGGCGCGGACCGTCGGGTCCCGCTCCGTCCCGGATGCGCGCGAGTTCGGCGAGTACCGCCGAACCTATGAAACCGGTCGCGCCGGTGATCACCAGCCGCTGCGGCTCGGCCATCAGGTACTGCCCCTCCCCCGGGAAAAACCGAACAGCCGAAATGTTATGTCTGGTGATCCGGACCCGTCCCACAGAACGGCGCTCACCTTGACCTCGTCACCCGTACCGCAGCCCGCCCCTCCGCAGCAGCCGCAGCCGGCGGGCGGCAGACCCTCGGGGCAGCCCCGCAGCAGAACCGCCGGAAGACCCCTGTCCGGCAAGTCGGCCCTGGTGACGGGCGCCTCAAGAGGCATCGGCCGCGGAATAGCCGAGCGGCTCGCGGCCGACGGAGCCCTGGTGGCGGTCCACTACGCGCGCAACGCCGAAGCCGCCGGCGCGGTCGTCTCCTCGATCCGCGCCGCGGGCGGTCAGGCCTTCCCCCTGTGCACCGAACTCGGCGTCCCCGGCGACACCGAATCCCTCTACACCGCGTTCGACGCCGCACTCGTCCGGCGGGGCATCGAGCCCCGGCTCGACGTCCTCGTCAACAATGCCGCGGTCAGCGGCTCGGCACGGATCCACGAGGTCACGGCGGAGCTGGTCGACCGGATCTTCTCGGTCAACGTGAAGGCGCTCCTCCTCCTCACCCGGGAGGGCCTGACGCGCATGCCGGAGGGGGGCCGCGTCATCAACATCTCCTCGGCCATCACCCGCATGTCCTACCCGGAGTCGATCGTGTACTCCATGAGCAAGGGCGCGCTCAACACCCTCACCCTCGCCCTCGCCAAGGAACTCGGCCCCCGGGGCATCACCGTGAACGCGGTGGCCCCGGGCTTCACCGCGACCGATATGAACGCCAAGCTCCGCACCACGCCCGAGGGGCTGGCCCGGCTCGCCGGCCTGTCCGTCTTCGACCGCATCGGCAGCCCGTCCGACATCGCCGGCGCCGTCGCCTTCCTCGCCTCACCCGACGCCCTGTGGGTCACCGGCCAGCTCCTCGACGCCTCGGGCGGCATGCACCTGTAACGGATCACCATTAACGCCGTTAACGCCCCACCCCGTTAACGGCGTTAACGCCCCGCCCACCGACCTGACAAAAAACAACACCCCAAACGCGCCCCAAAGCTCCCGAACCCGTACCTACTAAGCGCCTTAAAAGTACTGGTCGACTGGTTTTTTTCCTGCCCCTCCCACAAGATTGATCTTCAACACCCCTGGACGAAACCGACATCGGGAGACACACGTGGCGAGGGTCAGGCAGGAACGGGCCGAGATCACCCGGCAGGCGATCCTCGACGGCGCGGCCATCGCCTTCGACCACGCGGGCTTCGGCGGCACCAGCCTCAGCGACGTGGTCAAGCACGCCGGAGTCACCAAGGGCGCCCTCTACTTCCACTTCCCGTCCAAGCAGGCCCTGGCCCGCACCCTGGTGGACGAACAGTTCCAGGTCTCCGAGCACGTGCCCGCCATCGAGGACCCGGGCCTCCAGACCGTCATCGACCTCACCCACCGCATGGCGTCCGGGCTGCGCACCAACGTCCGCATCCGCGCCGGCATCCGTCTGGTCATCGAGTTCGGCTCGTTCACGGACCCGGACCCGGCCCCGTACAACGCCTGGATCGAGACCTGTCGCAGCTGTCTGACGCCGGCCCAGGAACGAGGCGACGTACTCCCCTCGGTCGACGTGGACGACCTCGCGACCTTCCTCGTCGGCTCCTTCACCGGCATCCAGGTCACCTCGCACGTCCGCACCGGACGCGAGGACCTGCACGCCCGGATCGTCGACCTCTGGAACCTCCTCCTCCCGGGGATCGTCCCCGCGGATCGCCTCCCCCTCTTCGACCCGGCCGGTTCCGCCGACTGCCGCCGGACCCTCGAAGCACCCACCGTCCCGCCCCTCCCACGCCCCTGACGACCCCTCCAGGGCGGCCCCGCACACCCGCGGTGCCGCCCTTTCGTATGCCGGGCCGCCCCCTCCCCACCCATTTCGTTAGCAAAACCCAAGCGTGGCGCTCACACAGACCCAAGAACGTTAGTAAAGTCCCTCTCATGACTTCGCCCTCGTCCCCGAACGACCGAGAGAAGGTCGTCTCCAAGCTCCCCCCGTGGCTCCGCCAGGAGTTGAAGATCCGCACCGCCCAGCTGCGGGTCGACATCCAGGACGCCGTTCACCAGGGCATCGCCGACTGGAGCGCCCTCGCCTCCGCCCCTTCCCCCGTCGACACCTCCGGCGCCGAGTCGTTCTCGACGTGGCTGCCCGCCGGCCAGTGGGAGTCCTTCCGCACGGCCTCCAAGGACCGCGGTGTCTCCCTCATCCAGGGTCTCGCCCAAGCGGTGCACCTCTGGCTGGAGATGAACCCGGCACCCACCGTGCAGCGCCCCTCGGTCGTCCGCCGCATCGTCGTGTGCAACCAGAAGGGCGGCGTCGGCAAGACCGCCATCACCGCCGGCACCGCCGAGGCCCTCGCCGAGGACCCCTCGACGCTGCACCCGGTCCGCATCGCCCGCCAGCTGGCGAGGCTCGCCGCCCCCGGGGAAACCGAAGGCGCCCACCCCACCACCCCCCTGGACCTGGAGGACCTCCCGGGCCTGGGCATGCGCGTCCTGCTCGTCGACTTCGACCCCCAGGGCCACCTCACCAAGCAGCTCGGCCAGCAGCCGCTCCCCATCGGCGGGGACAGCCTCACCTGCCACATGGCCGGCGAGGCCAAGGGCCCCCTCCAGGACCTGATCGCCCCCATCGAGCACGACCGCTTCGGCGACCGCCTCCACCTGCTGCCCGCCTGCACGGACGCCTTCCTCCTCGACGTCCGCCTCTCCACGGTCCGCGCCCGCGAGGCCGCCCTCGAACGCGCCCTCGCCCCCGTCGAGTCCGACTACGACGTCATCCTCATCGACTGCCCGCCGAGCCTGGGCCTGAGCATGGACGCGGCGATCTACTACGGCCGCCGCCGCGACACCGAACAGCCGGGCGCCTCCGGCGCGCTGATCGTCGTCCAGGCGGAGGACTCCTCGGCCGACGCGTACGACCTCCTGACCTCCCAGATCAACGACCTGCGCGACGACCTCAGCCTGGACATCGACTATCTCGGCCTGGTCGTGAACCTCTACGACGGCCGCCGCGGCTACATCGCGACCAGCTCGCTCCAGGCCTGGATGGACATAAAGGATCCCCGGGTCGTGGCGATCGTCCCCGACCTCAAGGAACAGCGCGAGTCCGTCCGCCTGAAGCAGCCCCTCTTCGTCTACGCCCCCAACGGCGACCAGGCCGTCGCCCTGCGCGCCCTCGCCCGGGAGATCTCATGAGCAGCAAGGCCGACAAGCTCGGCGTCTCGGCGTCCTTCGCACGGGCCCAGCCCGTCGGCGTCAGCTCCCGCCGCGCCGCCATCGCCGAAGCCACGGGCGCCCCCACCTCCGGGGTGGTCCCGCCCTCCGAGGTCCCCATCGAGGCCCTGGCCCACAACCCCTTCAACCTCCGCGAGGACCTCACCGACCTCGACGAGCTGGCCCAGTCCCTCACCGTCCGGGGCCAGCTCCAGCCGCTGGCGGTCGCGACCCGCATGGCCTTCATGGAGGCCCACCCGGGCGCCACCGACGGCCTCGGCCGCGCCCCGTACGTGGTCATCGACGGCAACCGCCGCCTGGCGGCCGCCCAGCTGGCCGGGCTCAAGACGATGCACATCCACGTCAACGACGCCCTGTCCGCCTCAGCCGCCGACATCCTCGAATCGGCGCTCATCGCCAACGTCCACCGGGTCGACGTGGCCCCCATGGACCAGGCCCGCGCCCTCCAGGAGCTCGTCGACGTCCACGGCTCCCAGGCCCAGGTCGCCAAGCGCATCGGCAAGACCCCCGCGTGGGTCTCCCAGCGCCTGACCCTGCTCAACCTGACGCCGGAGCTCCAGGACAAGGTGGAGACGGGCGAGCTGAAGGTCGAGCCGGCCCGCCGCATCGGACGCCTCCCCCAGGAGGAACAGGCGGCGGCCGCCACGGAGAGCATTAACGCCGTTAACCCCCCGCGCCAGCGCACCCGCCCGGCCCCTCCGGCCGTTAACGCCGTTAACGCCCCCGCCCCCACGCCGGCCACCCCGCCCAGCCCCACCCCCTCCGCACCCCCCACGCCCCGCATCACGATCTCCGCCCAGTCCCCGGAGACCATCGCGGACGCCCTCACCGCCCACCTGACCCCGGACGACCTCAAGGCCGTCACGGAACTCCTGATGCAGCGCATCTGAGCCGCCCGCACGCACGCCGGGGGCGCTGACGGCATTAACGCCGTTAACGCCCCCACGTGCGTTTCATGTGCGTTCAACCGTGCGGTTCACATAGGGTGCCCCTGGAGGTAGCAATGAGCGAGACGAACGAACAGACCAGCCTCTTCGCAGCGGTCGACGCCCTGCTGGAAGAAGCCGCAGCGAAGGACGGGCTCCCCGTACCGGACGAGCGCAAGCGCCTGCGTGAGGCGGCGGGCCTCAGCCAGGACCAGATCGCCAAGGCCCTCTCCGTCCGCCGCGAGACCGTCACCTCCTGGGAGACCGGCCGCACGGCCCCCCGTCCCCCCAAGCGCGCCGCCTACGCCCGCCTCCTCGAAGGCCTCGCCGCCCTCCACCCCCTCCCGGGCACCCCCACCGTTAACGCCGTTAACGCCGAACCCCCCGCGGCAACCCCGCCGCCGCCCTCCCCCACCCCCACCGTTAACGCCGTTAACACCCCCCCGGCGGCGCCCCCCACCCCACCCGCCCCCCTGAACGCCGTCGACACCCAGGCCTCCCCCACCCCCCAGCCCCCCGTCAACGCCGTTAACACCCCCACCGCCGCACCGCCCCGCCCCCGCCCCACACCCACCCCCCTCCCCCTCCAGGGCAACGGCCCCCTGGCCGTCCTGGACGGCACCGGTCACGCCCACGCCGCCGGAGGCGTACTCCTCACCCACCCCACCTCCGACCTCCCCTCCCTCATCACCTGGGCCCTGGGCCCCGACGCCGACCTCCGCGCCCCCCGCCTCCACCGCAACGGCAAGGACGGCGACCCCCTCCTCGTCCTCACCGCCGCCGCCGCCGAACGCCTGGGCCTCCCCCTCGTCCTCGAAGACCGCCGCGCCCTGCGCCTCCCGGACAACCACCCCGTCATCAAGCAGCTCACCAAGGCCAAGTGGCAGCTCACCCGGCGCGGCTTCGGCCCCTGGGCCCGCATCTACCGCCCGGCCTCACCCTCCACCGGCCGCCAGTGCGTACAGCTCGCGGTCCTCCCCTGGGGCGCCCTGGACTCCCGCGCCTGGGGCGAGGACACCGCCGGCCTCCCCGCCCCCGAACTCGCCGAGCTGCTCTCCACCTACGCCACCCGCGTCCTCACCCCCCGCGGTTCCACCGCCGTCACGGGCCTCGAACTCATGACGGCCCTCCGCCCGCCCACCCGCGCGGCCCGCAACCCGCAGACGAACACCTGGGAGTCGGCTCCCGTCCCCGGCTCCCTCACCCGCCCCGTCGACCCGGCCCCGCCAGAGGCCCCCGACGAGCACCCGGTGGTCGCCTCCCTCTACCCGCGCTCCCACCAGCGCACCCCGGACGAGGTCCTCGACGAGGAGGCGTACGACTGGATCCGCGACCCGGAGCTCCTCACCGACGCCGAGTGCGCCCGCACCCACGCCGTCGGCATCGACGTGAACATGGCCTTCGCCGCCGCCGCGAACCGCCTCACCGTCGGCATCGGCCCCGCCCTGCACACCACCGCCCCCCGCTTCGACCCGAAGCTCCCCGGCTGCTGGCTCGCGGACCTCTCCTCCCTCTCCCTCGACCCCCGCCTCCCCAGCCCCTTCACCCCGCACGGCAGGCCCCCCACCGGTCCCGCCTGGTACGCGACCCCGACCCTGGCCTACGCCCAGGAACTCGGCCACGACGTCCACCCCACCGAAGCCTGGATCCGCCCGGAGCACGGCCCCTACCTCGACGCCTGGTACTCACGCCTCCGCGACGCCTACCTGGCCACCATGGCGGACATGGGCGTCACGACCACCCTCACGGAACCCGAGTTCCTCACGGCCATGGAGACCCACAAACAGCACAGCCCCCTCCCCACCGCCGTCCTCTCCGCCATCAAGTCCACGGTCAAGGGCGGCATCGGCAAGCTCCGCGAACGCCCCCAGGGCGCCGGCTACCGCCCGGGCGAGCCCTGGCCCGCCCTGGAACGCCCCACCTGGCGCCCCGACATCCGCGCCGCCGTCATCTCCACGGCCCGCGTCAACATGCACCGCAAGATGCGGAAACTCGCCACGGCCGCGGGCCTCTACCCCATCGCGGTCCTCTCCGACTGCGCGGTCTACCTCTCCGACGGCCCCAGCCCGCTGGACTTCCTCCCCCGCACCCCCGAGGGCAAGCCCCTCCCCGGAGGCTTCCGCCTGGGCGTCAGCCCCGGCATGGTCAAGCACGAGGGCACCCAGCCCCTCCTGTGGGCCGTCCAGCTCCTCGACGAACACCTCAACCCCGCCCGCCACATCAAGGGCCACGACGCAGCAGCAGACGGCGAGTAAGAAATGTCCGACATCTCCGACAGCCTCACCAAGGCCGACGAACTCCACTTCACCCGCCCCATCCCCAAATCCGCGGGCGCCCAGATGCGCTTCCTCCTCAAGCAGCTCAAGTCCACCAGGAACGTGGCCGCCCTCCTCGGCATCTCCCAGCGCACCGTCGAGCGCTACGTGAAGAACGAGATCAAGCAGCCCAAGCCGGCCCTGGCGGCCCGCCTCGAAACCGAGGTACGCCGCCGCTGGCAGCCCCTGGTCCGCAAGCGCGCCCGCGAGCAGGCCGCCCGCACCACCGGCCTGGTCATCGAGACCCGCGCCCGCTTCGGCTTCACGGCGGCCCCCGGCACCACCGACGACGGCCGCATGCGCCGCATCACCCAGCACCTCCCCCCGGAGTACGCCCGCCGCCTCTTCGCGGCCCAGGACGCCGGCGCCGGCGAAACCCAGCTGCGCCACATCACGGCCGAAGCCCTCCAGGAGATCTACTTCAAGGACAACGGCGCCCGCGCGGGCGGCCTCCTGGTCGAGTTCACCGACATCGACTACGTGGACTTCGCCTTCTAAAGCAAACCCACGCCCTGCCCCACCCCGACGCCCCACACGCCCCCACAAGCCCCTGAAACCCTTTGAGGGCCCCGGGATATCCCGGGGCCCTCAAAAGCCCTTGAGAGGCCATCAGGAGCCCTTCAGGGCCCCTCCCCCAAGCCTCCTACCCGACAGCGTGCAGGGTCCGCCGACGCTTCGACTCCGCGGCCTTCTTCGCGGCGGCCTGCGCCGCCCGCTTCTTCCGCTGCTCGGCGAGCTGGTCCTGATACTCCGCCACCGCCTGGTGGTAACTGGCGACGTACCCACGCGCGTCGAGCCGCTCGTCGGGAGCCATCTCGTTCACGGCCGCGACGGCGTCCTCGAAGGAGTTGTACCCGGCCAGCATCGGGTTGATCTGGTACACCCCGTTCCTGACCTTCCGCACGAGCTTCGCCAGCTCCAGGCTGCGCAGAGCGGCGTTGACGCTCGGCCTGCTCAGCTCCAGCAGCCCCCCGATGGTGGCCTGGTCGATCAGGATCCGCCCGCCGGGCTCGCTCAGCGAACGCAGCTTCAGCAGCACACGGTACGCGGCAGGCGGGAGGTCGAGGTCGGAGAGAAGCCCGTCGGCGTTGACCGCAGCGAATCGCAAGGTGCTCACTGAGCTGTCCCTTCTTCCTTGCGCTGTGCCCGGCTCAGCCGGCGCGCAGCGCGCTCTTTGGACCGTTCGGCCCGCAGTTCCTCGATTGCCTGCCGCATGTGGTCCAGCGACGGGAACCGCACCAGGTCGGGCAAACTCGTGTCGCTGCGAATCTGCGAGATGGTGCTGTGCTGCTCCACCTTCACGAACTCACCCGCCGTCTCGGTACCCGGGATGAACTCGGCCACCCGGTAACTGTAGGGCGGGTTGAACTGGTACACACCCCGCCGCACCTTGAAGACGATCCCATGAGACATGACGGTGTGCAGTGCCTCCGATGTCTTTGTCCGACTGACGTCCAGGATCGTAGCCATCTCTTCCTGTGTAAGTGGAATCCGCCCTCCCGCCCGCTGGCACGCGATCAGCAGCAGGATCAGCCTCAGGGGCAAGGCTTCCCTGAAGTACTGGGCGATCACCAGGAAGAACTCCAGGCTGTCCATCGAGAACGCGTTTGGCTGACTCTGCGTCCCGTAGAACTCCAGCGGCTTGCGCTCACCGTCGAGCGTGAGCTTCCGGCTGGGGTACCGCTTCGCGAGACTGTCCAGGTCCTTGACCGGAGCCAGCGGCTGACTCCACGCCGAGATCGCGTCATCAACGGGCAGATCAGGACGCGGCGCGCGCGACGGACTCTGCCGGCGGCGCTGTGCTTCTGATGACACGAGGATGCTCTCCACTTCGTTGATCTGCAGAGAGAGTATGTCAACAAGGGTGACACTAATGTCACGCTCGTTGACGTTCGGCGTGTCTTGTGTCCCCCCAGGGGGGACACATCTCGGCCATAGCCCTCCGCCGGGCCCGCTGGAACCCCCCTCACCCAACCCCACCCCGCCCCGGCGCAGTTCAACGACACATCTCCCGGAAAACGTCAGCCCCCCTGACGTTTTGGCCCAAAAAGCGTCAGCCACACTGACGTTTTGCAGCCGTTGTGTCCCCCTACCAGCGACACATCGCCCGAGTTATGTCCCGTCTGAGGGGACATAACTTTCCCCCCACACCCCGCCTGACCTGCGGCAACGCATATCCGTACTCTCTATAGGCCGTCTCCTGCCGCGCTGCGCGCACGAAACGCCGTCGTGAACCTCAAGTCCGGACGCACTTCCTGACGCCGAACCAGTCCAGCCACCCCACCGTCGCGGACCGGACAGCCTGTCCTTAACCACGCAGAATCTGACTGATTCCCATCTCTATCCCCACATCACTTTGAATCACCCACCCAACCGACCATTAACGCCGTTAACACCACACCCCAAACCGCGAGCGGCCCTCCACCACACCCCAAGCACCCCGGCCCAGCGCCTCAAGCCGACACCTCCACCTCACGCCCACACCACCGTGCTCAGCACCTCAGAGCACCCACCGCAAGAAGGTGACAAAAGCCCCTTCCCGGCCTCCGTCCGAGTAGACACTCACGAGCACCCGAAAGCACCTCAACGACGCACCAACCGGAACGCACCTCACTCGAAAACAGCTACAACACGATCAGAAACCCTGCCCAGAACAGCCCCCCAAATCAGCCGCCGAGCGCAGCGAGGCGGCCTCACTCCAAGTCCGAAGCGAAGCGAAGGAAACCCCACACCCACCGCGGCGAGGGTCATAGGCGGAACCAACACCGCCGAACCCAGCGAGAGAGTCCGAAGCAAAGCAAAGGACCCACGGGCCAAAGGCCCGGCCTTGGTCCGCACAGCGGACCGCCTCGAGCTCAGCGGGGGAACCTTCCTCTCCCCGTTCAGTGGGCCCCGGAGGGGGCCTCCCTCCGTATGTCTGCGGAACAAAGGACTGCCAGGCCGAAGGCACCGCCTTAGCCGCGGAGGCCAGCCTCCGCCGAGCGCAGCAAGGCGAGTCCCTTCCCATGTCCGGAGCGAAGCGGAGGACTCACCGGGCCAAAGGCCCAGCCTGGCCAGCGAAGTGCGCCTCCCCCGAGCACAGCGAGCCGCTCTCCCTCCTCCTGTCCGGAGCGAAGCAGAGGACCTCCTGGGCCGAAGGCCCGGCCTGGCCCGCGAAGCGGGCCCCCGCCGAGCGCAGCGAGGCGGGATCTCTCCCCCACGTCCGGAGCGAAGCGGAGGACATACCGGGCCGAAGGCCCGGCCCTGGCCGGCGAAGCGGGCCGCCGCCGAGCGCAGCGAGGCGGGTCCTCTTCATGTCCGCAGCGAAGCGGAGGACCCTCGGGCCGAAGGCCCGGCCCTGGCGGGCGGAGCCCGCCGCCGCCGAGCGCAGCGAGGCGGGTCCCTCCCCATGTCCGCAGCGAAGCGGAGGACCCCCAGGCCGAAGGCCCGGCCCTGGCCCGCGAAGCGGGCCCCGCCGAGCGCAGCGAGGCGGATCCCTTCCCAGGCGCGCAGCGCCTGG